>CALZIK010000116.1 GCA_945787635.1 Thermoanaerobaculia bacterium
ACGTCGTTGGCGGTCTGCGCGACTCCGGTGATGTCTTCGGGGCTCAGCCAGGAAAGCAGCGCGACGTTCTCGGCGGCGAAATCGAGAATCCGGCCGTTCTCGGGAAGAAGGGGGTCACCGACGTGACCCGAGCCAGACCATGGATCGCCGACCTTCTGGTCGTGGGCATCGACGCTGAAGAACGAGACGGCGAGCACCGCCAGGGTCAAGGCGATGGGGCGAGCTCGCCGCGAGAGGGGTGGAGCTTGGGCTGACCTCATTCGATGAAATCTATCAGCCCGTGAGCTTTGGGCGTTCATGCCTCGCGATCGCCCGGAGCGCTTCGTGAAGGAACGTCAACTGAAGCCGCATCTGGTCGCGGATCGGCATCGGCGCGACGCCGAGTTCGGACGCCGTTGCCTCGAGCGCCGACAGCCCCGCGGCGACGGCGCTCGTCAGGCGAGAGCGTATGGCCTCGAGCTCGTCGCGCTCGACCGGCCCCGCGGCCAGCGAGGGCGTCAGAAACAGCGGCATCTCGGTCACGAAGGTAAGCGGATCGTCTCCCAGGGTGCCTGCGAATTCCATCGAGCTCGGCCGGAACTTGGCGGCTTCGGCGGCCTCGTCGCGAGCCTCGAAGAAGGCGCGCATGGCCCTCGAGTCGGGTCGGGTCGCAAAGCCCGGTTCGATCCGATGGAACCCTTTTTCTCCGTGCCTCTCGGCGTCGAAGAGCCGGTAGCCCATTGCCTCGACTCGTGCCCCGACGCGCGCCCGAATCGCTCCGGTACGCTCGATCCAGGACGGTTCGAGCAGGAACCAGGGTCCGGGCGCCAGACCCATGCCATGAAACGAGCCGTGCAGACACAGGGTCCGAGGTGGGTCGAGCTCCGCGGCGAGAAAGTCGGCGACCGCGCGGTTCTCGGGTCGAACCGGCCAGGCCTCGGGGCTGGTACCGGAACCGGCGTCGGCCGTCCCGCCGGAAGGGACAGACGGGAAACCGAACTCGATGTCGTCACCCGGCAGCTCCCGTGAGACCGACGCGAGATAACTGCTGAGCTCGAACCCTTGGTCGAGGTGCCCTCGGTGGTTCCTTACCGCGACCTGCCGTCCCGTCCAGGCCCGATTGCGTGCTTCGCCGTCTGGATTGACGTGCGGCACGATCCGCCACTCGAAGTCCCGCGCGAGGGGGTGGTCGCCTGAAAGTCCGGCGAGATGGCTCGCCAGGAGCTCGAGGGTCGCCGGACCGACCGGCTCGTCGGCGTGACAGCCGCCGATCAAGGTAACCCGCGCAGGGCCGGTGCCGGCCGAGAATCCAAGAATCGGTCGGTCCTCGCGAGACGCGCCGATCGCACGAGCGCGCCCGATCCACCGCGACGAATCGGAAGCGAGGACCTCGTCGACGTCGAGTTGTGGCGGCGTATCGGGCCCAGCGCTCATTTCTGGGGTAGCGTAATCGACTTGTCGAGCACGAGGAACATGAACGCCTGGGCGACCCTTACCGGTCTCCTCATCCTGCTGCCCACGCTGGCCGGTTGCGGGCAGCTCGGCTACTACGCGCACCTGGGCAAGGGGGGCTTCGAGCTCGTGACCCGTGGCGAGCGGGTCGAGCGGCTGCTCGGCGATCCCGGCACGGCGGAGGAGCTCAGGACTCGCTTGCGATTCGCCGGCGAGCTTCTCGAGTTCGCCGAAGCCGACCTGGGCCTGCCGGTGGGCAAGAAGTATCGCAAGTACCTCGACCTCGAGCGGCCGTTCGTGGTGTGGACAGTGGTCGCGACGCCCGAGTTCAGCCTCGAGCCCGAGGTCAGGTGCTTTCCGATCGCCGGCTGTGTCGGCTATCGAGGCTTCTTCCTGCCGGCCAAGGCCGAAGGCTTCGCCGACCGCCTCCGTGCCCGGGGCTTGGACGTTTCGGTGGGCGGGGTGCGGGCCTTCTCGAGTCTCGGGTGGTTCGGAGATCCTCTGCTCAACACGTTTCTCTTCGACGGCGATCGGCAGCTCGCCGGCTTGCTGTTTCACGAGCTCGCTCATGGCATCGTCTACGCCAAGGACGACACCGCGTTCAACGAGTCCTTCGCCACCGCTGTCGAGCGCATCGGGGTGAGGAGGTGGCTCGAGGCAGGGAAGGACGCCGAAGAGCAGGTCGCCGACTATCGGCTCGCGACCGAGGAGCTCGACGAGACCTACGCGAGGATCGGACGCTTCCGCACTCGACTGGAGTCCCTCTACTCTCGCGCTGAGGCTACCTTGCCACCAGCCGAGATGCGTGCGCAAAAGGCCGAGATCTTCGCCGAGCTGCAGCGCGACCTGGTCGCCGGCGATCCCGAGCGCACTTCGGCCTTCGCCGGCTGGATCGGCCAGGATCTCAACAACGCGAATCTGGCCTCGATCGGCTTCTACGGGGAGCGTCTGCCCGCGTTCGAGCGGTTGTACTCTGCCGTCGGTGAAGAGCTCGCCGGGTTCTACGACAGCGCCCGCTGCCTGGTCGACCTCCGGGCCGAGGAGCGCTCCCGGCGCTTGGAGAACGAATCCTGGGGCGACTGTATACTCGGCGGCTCTTGAGGATCGGATGAGTCGGAGATGACGAGGAAACGATCGGCTCTAGCCGGTCTCACGGCGGTGGCGCTGACCGCTCTCGCCTGCCCACGGCCCACCCTCGAACCTCCTGCGGACGCTCCCCGGCTCCTCCTGCTTCTGGTCGTCGATCAGCTCGGCGCCGACCATCTGGTGAGGTTCGACCGCGCCTTCGAAGGCGGCCTCCGGCGCCTCTTGGACCAGGGGACGGTCTACACCGAAGCGCACCACGCGCACGCCGGCACCCAGACCGGCCCCGGGCACGCGACCGTCTCCACCGGCTGCCATCCGTCCCGTCATGGGATCATCTCGAACTACTGGATCGATCGAGCCACCGGCGAGGAGATCTACTCGGCGGGTGACGACAGCGACGCCCGTGCGCCGACGTATCTCGAGTGCGACGCCCTCGGTGACTGGCTGAGGGAGAGCTATCCGGCGAGCCGTGTCTTCACGGTGGCCGGCAAGGACAGATCCGCGGTTCTACTCGGAGGTCGCCGGGCCGACGGCGCGTACTGGTACGACTCGGAGGGCGGGTTCGAGTCGTCGCGCTACTACCGGGAGTCGGCGCCGGAATGGCTCGCTGAGGTCAACGCCGAGGGCCTCCTCGGGAAACACTTCGGAACGGTCTGGACGCCGCTGCCCGTCGAGCCCGAAGCGCTGGCGGAAATGGGCGTGGCCGAGTTCGACCTGGGCCCCTTGGAAGAAGACTTTCCGCATCCGATCGGAGGGCTGTCCCTTGCTCCGAGCGATGTCTACTTCGCCGATGCCTTGGACTCACCATGGGTGGACGAGAGTCTGCTGCAGGTCGCTCGCAGACTGATCACGGCCGAAGAGCTGGGCCGGGACGGCTACCCCGACCTGCTGGCGATCGGGTTCTCGACCTCCGACTTCATCGGTCATGGCCATGGCCCCGAGAGCCGCGAGTTCTTCGACATCCTGCTGCGGCTGGACCGGGAGTTGGGAGCCTTTTTCGACTGGCTGGACGGGACGGTCGGCATGGATCACGTCGCCATCGCGCTCACCAGCGACCACGGCTCGGTGCCGGTGCCGGAACGCCGCATTGATGAAGGTTTGCCCGCACGGCGTGTCGCCGTCGAGGAGATCGCATGCCTGCAGAGCCTCGAGGCCGGCCTCGACCAGGAGTTCGGAGAGGCGCAATGGCTCCTTCCCGGCCCATTCTTCGCTCCAATGTCGGCGGGCATCGAAGCGACCGCGGTCGAGGTGCGCAATCGAGCCCGATCGATACTCGAGGCCTGTCCTTCCGTGGTCCGGGTCTGGCTCGCCGAGGAGCTCAGAGAGGAGACCGGGAGTGAGATGCAACGGCGGTTTGCGCGCAGTCATTTTCCCGCGCGCAGCCCCGATCTCGCGATCGAATGGGAGGAGTACTTTCTGGCGTCCGCCACCAGCGCCTCGTCTCACGGCACGCCTCATCGATACGACACCCACGTGCCTATGGTGCTGTGGCGGCCAGGAGGCGTGGCTGGAAGCGACTCGATGCCCGTCCGCACCGTGGACATAGCGCCGACGCTGAGCGAGTGGGCCGGCGTGTCCCCTCCCGCCGAGATCGACGGGCGGAGCCTCGCCCGTCGGCCGCATCCGGCGTCCAACCCCTAGGAGCTTGCTGAAAAACCCTGGCAGGTCCACGCCGCCGCAACCCGAAGGGCGCCAAGGGGTTGCGGCGCATCTGCAGCGTTGCTCGTCGTCGGCGATGGCACCGCATCGACTCCTCCTCGCGCCTCGCATCTGCACCACAAGCCCTTGGCGCGCGACCCGCCAGGGTTCTTCAGCAAGCTCCTAGTCTGTAGTCGGTAGAGCGGCGCCGGCGCGTTGGGGCATGATCGAAGGCCACGGCTGGTCCTCGGTTTCGCACGGCCGCACCAGCCGCGCACTTCACCGACGTCAACCTCATCAACGGTAGCGTCGGGCTTCCGTGCCCGACGTCGGTCCTGACAGTACTTGCAGCCGTGGCGCTTCGGGCCGGTCAGCTTCGCGCCCGGGCGAGTACCCGCGCCACCCGCCGGTCGGCGGCCGCGAGCGTCGATTCGCCGCGTTCGCTGGCCTCGGTCATGATCTCGGAAAGCGTCCCTCCGATCGAGTCGACCTTCTCGAAGAGGCGGTCGCGATCGGTGATGCCTCGGCCGATGTGCGCAAAGGAGATCGCGCCGCCGGCATTGATGATGTAGTCGGGCGCGTAGAGGATGTCGCGTTCGCGTAGCCGTTCAACATCCTCGTGCTCGGCCAGCTGATTGTTGGCCGAGCCGGCGACGATCGGGCAGGCGAGCCTGGGAATGGTTTCGCGGTTCAGGACGGCGCCCACGGCGCACGGCGCGAACACGTCACAGGGAGTCGAGTAGGGGTCGTTGCCGTTCATCACCCGGCCGCCGACCTCGTCGGCCAGCGTCCGAGCTCGGTCCGAGTCGATGTCGTCCAGCAGGACCTCGGCCCCCTCGGCGCCCAGCATCCGGACCAGATGGCCGCCCACGTTGCCGGTACCCTGGACGAGAATTCTCTTTCCCGATACCGAGGGATCGCCGAACCTGTGCGCGAAGACGGCTTTGATGCCGGTGAGCACCCCTCGGGCCGTGTACGGACTCGGATCTACCTTCTTGCCGGTCTCGTCGAATCCGTGGAGGAAGCGGGTGTGCTTCGACATGACCTCCATGTCTTCCGGGTGGATGCCCATGTCCTCACCGGTCAGGAAGGCTCCGCCCAGAAGCTCCACCAGCTTGGCGTAGCGCCGCAGGAGTCCCTCGCGCTCTTGCCCGACGACCGGACCGGGCACCGCCAGGACCGCCTTGGCGCCCCCGAACCCGAGGTCCACGGCCGCCCACTTGTGGGTCATGCCCTCGGCCAGCCGCATGCCGTCGCGCAGACCGTCGGCCGGAGTCGGATACGTGGCGATTCGGGTGCCGCCGGTGGACGAGCCCAGAGAATTGTCGTGGATGCAAATGAAGATCCACGCCCCGGTGGGCTTGTCGAAGTGGGAGAGAACGGCGAGGCCGTCCCACGACTCGATGAGGCTCTGGAGTTCCCGCACCCACGCATTTTATCCGGATAGCGGCCGCCAAGTGTGGTCCTCGCCTCGGATAGACTCGGCGCCCTGAAGGAGAGGGTTGTATGAGCGTTTCCGTAGGCGATTCAATACCCGAGGTGAGCTTGCGCCGGAAAACGGCGGACGGCGTCGAGCCGGTCTCTACGAGTCGGTTCCTTGCCGGCAGGAACGTGGTTCTTTTCGCCGTTCCAGGCGCCTTCACCTCGACCTGTTCGGACGTGCACCTTCCCGGATTCCTGACCGCCGCCGATTCGCTCGGGGAAGCAGGAGCGGACGAGATTGTCTGCGTCGCGGTCAACGACGCCTCGGTCATGGACGCCTGGGGCCGGACCAGCGGCGCTGCCGGCCACATTACCTTTCTGGCCGACGGCAATGGTGAGCTGGCCGAGGCGATGGATCTTGAGCTCGATTTGACGATCGCCGGTATGGGCTTGCGCAGCCGTCGGTTTGCCGCGGTCGTGCGTGACGGCGTGATCGAGTACCTGGGTGTCGAACCGGGGCGCGAGGTGGGCATCTCGAGCGCTGCGGCGGTGCTCGAGTTCTTGCGAGAGACCGGCGCGTGATACCGGCGTGAACGAGCTCGCGCTCTGGCGCCGAAGCTTGCTGGGGCTCGCTCTGGTCCTCTGCTCGCAGGCCGTATGTGCCGGAGCACCCGAGTTTTTCGGTCCGTTGCGAGTCGCGGACCAGTTTGTGCTCACCGTAGGCACTCTGGCCGTCGAGCCGCTGCCTCTGAGGCTCGTCGAGGAAGGGGAATGGCAGGGCGAGCTGTCGGTTTCGATGGGCAACACCTTCACGCGCTCGAAATCCGTACAGACGGCGCTCGAGGCCCGAACCGAGCGCCTGCCCGTGACCCTGACCTTTCTCGATCAAGTGAGACAGGACAGCGAGGTCGGTGAACCGCTTTTCTTTGTCGACGGCGAGACCCTTCGCACCGAGCTCCGGCTGCGGCGCGGTTTGTCGAACGGCCTCGAGCTTGAAGTGCGGCTGCCGTTCGTCAAGCTCTACGGCGGTTGGATGGATACCCTCCTGGAGGGTTTCCACGGCGCGGTGAGCTTGGACCAGGACGGGCGTCTCGGCGTGCCTAGAAACGTGCAAGGGCTCTTTCTCGAGTTGGTGGACTCGAGTCTCATGCTGGAGCAGGGGGCGTCCTTGACTCCGGCGGATCCGCTCGTGGCCGTCCGGGGTGGGCGCCACCTCGCGAAGCCGGGGCGCCGGCTGCTGTGGGACGGAGCGGTCAAGATCCCGATCGCGGACGAGGATCGATTCGTGAGCAGCGGATCGGTGGACGTTTCTCTGCAGGCCCAGTGGAGCGCCTGCGGCCGGCGCCGGTGTCGATTCGGCGCGCTCAACCTGCGTCGCCTCGGCGAGTGGCAGATCCTGGGCCTTGGGGCGCGGGTCATTCCGGGGATGTACGCAGGGCTTGAGCAGCGGTGGCTTGGCGCTTCATGGCTGGTGCAGTTGATGATCGCGGGTTCGCCGCTTGACGGCATCCGGATCGAAGACCTCGACCGCGAGACCTGGCAGCTCAGCGCCGGCATCCACAAGCAACTGGGTGACGCCTACTCGTTGACCGCCGCGGTCACCGAGAACGTGGCGCATTTCGAGAACGGTCCGGACCTGACCTTCCACTGGGCGCTGCGCCGAAGCTTCTGAGGCGATCGGGGACACGATTCCTTCGTGCCCCCTCCCGACTGGCCTTGCCGCGCTGTTTGTTTCTGCGCCAGACCTCGAAGACCGCGTGCGGCTCGCCCTCTTGGCGTGGGCAGGTCTCCATCGAGAACAGCTCCCAGCCGTCGCGGTTCCACTCCGGGAAAAACGTGTCACCCTCGTACTCGCCGGCGACACGGGTGAGGTAGAGGAGGTCGGCCTCGGGCAGAGCTTCCTTGTAGGCGGCGGCGCCTCCGGCCACAAAGGCTTCGGTCTCACCGGCGGCAAAGGCGATCTCGCCGGCTTCCGTCAGGCTGCCGGCGAGCAGGACCCCTTCGGGCAGCTTCGGGTTGCCGCGGCTCAGGACGATCGTCGTTCGGCCGGGGAGCGGCCGCCCGATCGACTCGAAGGTTGTTCGTCCCATCAAGAGGTGATGCCCCATGGTCAGGCCCTTGAAGCGTTTGAGGTCGGCCGAAAGGCGCCAGGGGAGTGTGTTGTCTTTGCCAATGACGCCGTTGTCGGCGACCGCGACGATGATCGAGAGCTTCAAACCGAGATCGGTGCCTTGATGTGAGGGTGAGGGTCGTAGCTCTCGAGCGTGAAGTCCTCGTACCGGAAGTCGAACAGCGAGCGGACCTCGGGATTGAGGACCATCCGGGGCAGGGCTCTCGGCTCGCGCAGAAGCTGGGTGCGGGCCTGTTCCAGGTGGTTGAGGTAGAGGTGCGCGTCGCCGAGCGCCAGGAGGAAGTCACCGGGCTCGAGGTCGACGGACCTGGCGATCATCATCGTCAACAGAGCGTACGAGGCAATGTTGAAAGGCACGCCGAGGAAGACGTCCGCGCTGCGCTGGTACAGCTGGCACGACAGGCGGCCCTCGGCGACGTGAAACTGGAACAGGGCGTGGCAGGCGGGGAGAGCCATAGCGTCCAGGTCGCCGACGTTCCAGGCGCTCACGATGTGGCGTCGCGAGCTCGGGTTTTCGCGCAGGTCCCGGAGCAGGTTCGAGATCTGGTCGATCGTGCGGCCGTCCGCCGTGCGCCAGGCGCGCCACTGGGAGCCGTAGACCGGCCCGAGCTCGCCGTTCTCGTCGGCCCATTCGTTCCAGATCTTGACGCCGTGCTCCTGCAGGTAGCGAACGTTGGTTTCGCCGCGAAGAAACCACAGAAGCTCGTAGATGATCGAGCGCAGGTGGAGCTTCTTGGTGGTCAGAAGCGGAAAGCCCTCGGCTAGGTCGAAGCGCATCTGATGTCCGAACACACTTCGGGTGCCGGTGCCGGTTCGGTCGGGGCGGTCGGTGCCCTCCTCGAGGACTCGCCCGAGCAGCTCTAAATAGGACTTCATTCCAAACGGGGGGCGTAGCGGGTGACCCGGTTTCGGCCCTGCTCTTTGGAATGGTAGAGCGCGAGATCGGCTCGCCGCAGCGTCTCGGCCGCGGTGTGGCCGGGGCCGTACTCGGCGGCTCCAATCGACAAGGAGATCGAGTCGGCAAACGAGGCGAACCTCTTTGCCGCGACCAGTTCGCAGAGCTCCTGGCCGAGCCGCAGCGCGGGTTGGACTTCGGTATCGGGCAACAGCACCACGAACTCGTCGCCGCCGTAGCGAGAGACCGAGTCCAGCGCACGCAGGCGGCCACGCAACACCTCGGCGACGTCCTTGAGCACTTCGTCGCCGACCAGGTGGCCGTAATCGTCGTTGATCTCTTTGAAGTGATCGATATCGGCGAGAAGGATGGTGAAGGGTAGGCCGGTTTTGAGACTGCGCGCTTCCGCCTCCGCCAGTTTGAGCTGGAGCGCGAAGCGGGATCCCGTGGACGTGAGCGGGTCTTCCGAGGCCTTTTCAAAATAGTCGCGCCGGGCCAGGGCTCCGGAAAGCAGGTTGGCGATCGCCTGGATGAACGAGCCCTCGGAGAGCCGATAGGGGTCGGACGCGTCTCTAAAGACGGCCAGGAAGCCGCCTGCCTTGCCCTTCGCCCGGCGGTGGAGGACATCCGCCGACAGCGGCTCGAAGATCACGGATCCCGGCAAACTCCGCTCGATGGCCGAAAGATCCTCAGAGGTGACCATTCGTATGGCTTCGGCGATCGGTCCGTCGCTCGGGATGCCGACGGTATGGCATTCTTCGAGTCGCCCCGCTTTCGAGAGCAGGCCGATCACCCCACCCAGGCTTCTGGATCCACGAGCCGCCTGGGTGGCGGTCTCGTCGAGGTTCGCCGGACCCAACTGTCCGGCCGCGAAGCTCTCGCTGAGCCGAGCCAGGGCGTGAATATCGTCCTTGCTGTGGTCCAGAGCTTCGAGCAGCTCCGCATTCCTGAGCAGGCTCGCGATGCGGGAAGCAACACTGTTGGCGAGCTTCTGCACGGTCTCGCCGGGTCGCTGAGGGAAGTCGCGGAGATACAAGACCCCCTTGACCGCGCCGTCCAGCACGATCGGAGCCGCGAGGCTGTGCTCGCGAACCACGAGCTCTGCTGTGTCCTCGGCCTGGCGCAGGTCCTCGTCGTCGAGGATGGCTTCCGCCGCGGAAAGGTCGCTCTGGATGGCGATCGTCGGATTGAGTCCGGTGCCCTCGTCGAGGAGCAACGATCCCCACTTGGCGCCCGAGTTCTCGATGGCGATCGTCGCGGCGAGGTTGGCGATTCGCCGACCGCCCAGGTTGCTGTGCCGCAGATAGGAATCGACGACGCCGTCGACAGCTCTCAGGGCGTCAGTGGCTCGTCGTCCTTGGCTCTCCATTGGCGATCCTACTCCTTCCCTACGCGGTGACTCCCCTTACCTCCGCTTTGCGGTCCGTCGAGAGCAACCTGGCCAGACTCTCTCGGACGTCTTCGACGATCGAGTACAGCGCCGGAACAAGAATGAGAGTGATGAATGTAGCAAACAGCACTCCGAAAGCCAACGACACCGCCATCGGGATCAAGAACTGCGCCTGCATGCTCTTTTCCAGCAGCAGCGGCGTCAGCCCGGCGAAGGTGGTCAGGGAGGTAAGGAGGATCGGCCGGAACCTGGCGACACCGGCGTGCTCGATGGCCTCGCGCAAGCTGGCGCCGCGCCGGGTTGAACGATTGATGAACGAGACCAGGACGAGACTGTCGTTGACGACCACTCCGGTGAGGGCCACGATGCCGAACATCGACAAGATGGCGAGGTCGAGCCCCATCAGCACGTGCCCCCAGATGGCACCGATGAGGCCGAAGGGAATTGCACTCATGACGATCAGAGGCTGCAGGTAGGAACGGAACGGGATCGCCAGCAGCGCGTAGATGACCAAAAGAGCGATCGCGAAGCCGCGCGCCAGATCCTGCATTGTCTTGCGCTGCTCCTCCTGCTCGCCTTCGAAAGAGTATCGAACCTCGGGGTAGTCCGCGAGGATCGAAGGTAGTAGCCGAGTGTTGAGATCAGCGATGATGTCGTTGGCGTTGGCGACCTCGGAATCGACGTCGGCGGTCACGTTGATGACCCGGTTGCGGTTGGTGCGGCTGATCGCTGCCGGCCCCCGGCTGAGGCGGGTGCGGGCGGCGGTGGCAAGCGGCACCTCGGCGCCCTGGGGGCTTCGAACGCGCATGTTTTCCAGGTCGGCGAGCGACTTGCGATCGCCAGCGGGGTAGCGCACCATCACTTTGACGTCGTCACGGCCGCGTTGAATGCGCTGGGCTTCCTCGCCGTAGAACGCTTGTCGCACCTGGCGTGCCAGATCCGCCTGGCTGAGGCCAGCGAGCTCCGCTTCGCGGGTGAGCTCGAGCTCGAGCTCACGCTTGCCGGCGCGAAACGAGTCGCTGATGTCTCGCGTGCCCGGGTAGGCGGCAAGCTCGCCCTTGAGCCGTTGCGCTACCTCGATGAGATGATCGAGATTGGGTCCGAAGAGCTCGACATTGATCGCCTCCCCGGAGCTGAACAGCGAAGAGCTGTAGGTCAGCTCCACCGCGTCCGGGATGTCGCCCACCTTCTCGCGCCAGCGGTCGGCGATCTCGGTCGAGGAAACGGTTCGCTCCTCCGCCGGCTGGAGCTCGAGGTTCACCTCACCGAGATGAGGCGAGTCGAAATTCGCGGCGCCGGTGACGCCACGGCTCTGCTGCGTCTTGAAGGGCTGGTCGCCGACCGAGGCGAGCGCGTGGCGAATCGCCCGCTGTCCAGTTTCGTCCTCGATCTCGCGTGCCAGCTCGAGAGCCGCTGCCTCGATCCGCTCGATCGCCGTCGCGGTGACCTCGGCCGGCGTGCCCATCGGCATGGTCAGCATCGCGGCGGTGTTGTCGGCTTCGACCGCGGGGAAGAAATTGAACTTGACCCAACCGCCCCGAACGATTGCGAAGGTCAGGATCAGGCCCCCGAGACCGATCGCGAGGGTGAGGTAGCGCCACCGGATCGCCCATTGCAGGGAAGGTCGGTAGGTCTTCTCGATCAATGTGACGAGCCCATCGCTGAGCCAACTCTGCAAGCGGTACCAGGGGCCCCGCCGTCGCTTGGCGGCGTCGGGCTTGTCGTGCTTGAGGTGAGAAAGGTGGTTCGGCAGGATGAAAAGCGACTCGATCAACGAGAAGACAAGCGTCGCGATGACGATGACCGGCACCACCCGCATCACCTTGCCCATGGTTGTGGTGACCGCCAGAAGCGGCGCGAAGGCGGCGATACTGGTCAACACGGCGAAGACCACGGGCTTGGCGACTTCGATTGCGCCGGTCTCGGCCGCTTCGAGGCCCTCGAGACCGGACTGATGCTCGGTGAAGATGTTCTCGCCGACGATGATGGCGTCGTCCACGACGATGCCGAGAACCACGATGAACGCGAACAGCGAGATCAGGTTCACAGACACGTCATTCATGGGCATGAAGATCACGGCTCCCAGAAACGAGATCGGGATGCCGAGCGAGACCCAGCCCGCGAGCCGGAGCTTCAGGAACAGGGACAGCACCAGCAAGACGAGCCCGAAGCCGGCGAGACCGTTCTTGGTCAGAAGCTCCAGCCGACTGCGCAGCACCACGGTGTCGTCGTGCCAGGGCTCGAGGAAAATCCCGTCGGGCATGCGGGGCTGGGCTCGGGCGATGTAGGACTTCACCGCGTCGGCGACTTCGAGAGCGCTTTGATCGCCGACCCGGAACACCTGAACCACGACTGCGGGCCGGCCGTTGAAGCGCGCCCAGAGATCGGTGTCGGCAAAGCCGTCATTGACGTCGGCGACCTCTCCCAGAGCCAGGCTGGTGCCGTCCGGGAGCGTTCGGAGCGGAAGCCGCTCGAACTGGGCGCGGTCGTAGGCCTGACCCTCGGTACGCAGCAGAATCTCGCCGTCGCGGCTGCGAATCCGGCCGCCGGGCAGATCCAGGGAGAACCTGCGAACCGCGGTGGCGACCTCGTCGAAGGTCAGGCCATAGCTGCGCAGATCCCGCTCGCTGATCTCGATCGAGATTTCATAGGCGCGGGCGGCGACGAGCTCGACCTGGGTGACCTCGGGCAGATTCGAAAGATCGTCACGCACGCGCTCGCCCAGGCGCTTCAACGAGCGCTCATCGGTGTCCCCGGAGATGGCCACCTCGATCACCTGAGTGCGGCGGATGATCTCTTCGATGACCGGCTCCTCGGCCTCGTCGGGAAACGTGTCGATCGCGTCGACTCTGGCCTTGATGTCGTTCAAGAGTCGCTCGAGGTCCGTGCCGTCCATCGCCTCGACCAGAACCACGGCGGCGTTCTCCGCGGCCGTCGAGCGAATGTCGTCGATGCCGTCGAGATCCTGAATAGCCTCTTCGATTCGAACGACCACGCCCTCCTCGACCTCCTCCGGGGCGGCGCCGGGATAGGGCACCGAGACCCGGATCATGTCGATCGAAAACTCGGGGAAGACCTCCTGCTTGATGCTTTGAACGGTCATCAGGCCGCCAACGACGATCAGGACCATCAGCAGGTTGGCGGCGACGCCGTTGCGCGCGAACCATCGGATGGCGCCGTTCATGAGAGCTCCTCGTCGGGCGCGGCCGCCTGAATGGGTTGCTCCTGGGCCTGCACGCGGACCCGCATACCGTCGACAACGGCGGTAAGAGGCGAGATGCAGACCTGCTCGCCGATCTCGAGCCCCGAGCTCACGACGACCTGTTGCGAGTCAACCCTCAAGATGTCGATATCGCGAATGTCGATCCGATCGTCTCCCGTGACCACGAGTATGCGGTCATCGGGACGTAGAGCGGCGCGCGGGAGCACGATCGCGTCTTCCGCGGTCCGGCCCTCGATCTCGGCGTCCAGGTAGAGGCCCATGGGCAGCGGCGCCGTCCGCTCGCCGGCGAGGCCGAACGGGTCGTCCACCTCCGCGATCAGGGAGACCATACGGGTTTGGGGATCGATTCGAGCGCCGGAGCGGACGATCGCGGCCGGCCAGGTCGCGACCGTAGATCCGATCTTGCCGCTGAGAACGACCCGCGGGCGCGATCCGTTCGGCTTGCCCAGGGTGACGTCCAGAAACGCCAGCTCGTCCTGCGGGACCTTGAGGGTGACCTCGGCGCGGTCGGTCGCGTAGATCCGGGCCAGGGGGGTGCCTGGGGTCGCGAACTGCCCAAGGTCCACGAGCTTCTCCTCGACCCTGCCGGCGAAGGGCGCGCGAATCACGGTGCGCTCGAGTTGCAGGCGCGCTTGCGCGTGCGCGGCTTTGGCGGCCTTTACCTCGGCGCGCGCCTGCGCCAGCTGCGGCTCGCGCACGGTGAGTGTCGAGGGCTCGCCGGAACCGAGCTCGCCCCACTCCTCGATCGCCATCTCGGCTTCGGCCTGCTCGCGCTCGAGCTGGACCTCAGCCTGAGCGACGCGGGCTTCCGCCTGAGTGGCCGCGAGCTCGAAGTCGCGAGGATCGAGCCGGATCAGGATCTGCCCCTCGCGAAAGAAAGCGCCCTCCGCGAATTCAGCCGACAGGTTCGTGACTCGGGCTCCGACCTGTGCCACCAGAGTCGAACGGGTAGCGGGGTTCACGATGCCGCTGGAGGTTACGTTGAGAGGGACCGGCTCTCGGGAAACCCGAACCACGCGGACCAGTGGCGGCTGAACCTCCTGCTCCACCCGCTGAACAGCGGGCTTCGCTTTGACGATCATCGCGGCGGCGATGACGCTAGCGACGATGACCAGGATCGGCAGCAAGACACGAAATCGTTTCTTCATTGCAGTTCCTCGGATTCACTGGCGATGGCCGCGAGAGCGGCCGTGTTCTGAGTGCTGTCGGATGCGGGACGCCGAGCGACCTGCGTCTGAGGCAGCCCGCCTCCCAGCGAGAGATAGAGATCGACTCTTTGGTCGAGTCGCCGGCGCTCGATGTCGAGAAGCTGGCTGGAGGCCTCGGTCGCGCTGGCTTCGGCCGCGAGGACCGCGATGTAGTCCGTGAGTCCGGCGAAGTAGCGATCCTGGGCGATTCTGCGAGCTGCGGAGGAAGCGCTTGCCGCGGTCTCGACGGCCCTGTGCTGGTCGGCGAGGAAGCCGTCGGCCGCGAGTTGGCTCTCGACGTCGGTCAAAGCGCGCAGGACCGCGCTCTCGTGGCGAGACAGCACATCGAGATGGTTCGCTCGCGCGAGATCGACTCCGGCACGCAGGCGGCCGCCCTGAAACAACGGCTGCAGCAAGCCGGTGGCGAGACTCCAAACCGAGAAATCGCTGTCGACGAGATCCTCCATCCGGTTGCTCGAGCGGCCCGTCGAGCCGGTCAGGTTGAGCTGGGGATAGAGCAGCTTTCGCGCCGCGACGACGTCGAGCCCGGCGGCCGCGAGCCGGCGCTCCGAGGCTCCGAGATCGGGCCGGCGGCGAAGAGTGTCGATGGGTCGATCGACCTCCGGCGCCGGAGGCAACCGCGGCAGCCGCGCGGGTGCGGCACCCGCCCGGTCGAGGATATCGAGAGCCTCGGGATCGCGGCCCGCGAGAAACTCGATCTGCCTACGGGTGAGATCCAGCTGCCGCTCGCGCCCGGCGAGGGTGGCGGCGGCACCGGCCTGGTTGGCGATCGCGAGCCGGAGCTCGAGCGCCGTCCGAAGTCCGGAGAGGTAGCGGCGCTCGATCCGCTCGCGTACCCGGGTGCGGTTCTCGAGGATCTCGCCGGCGAGCTCGACCTGGCTGGTGGCTTCGACAAACGAAAACCAGGCCTTGGCGGTCTGGCCGGTCAATGAAAGGCCGGCGTCCGCCAAGTCGAAAGCCGCGGCCTCGGCGCGCAGCTCGGCGGCGTTCCGGCCGGCTCGCAACCGGCCCCAGAGGTCGGCTTCCCAGGAAACGTTGAGCGACGTACCGATGTTGGTCGAGGTGTTGCTCAAGACGCCGCCTTCGGCGCCGGGTATCGGAAGACCAATGAAGTTCTGTCGGGCGCGCCCGGCGTTCAGCCCCAGGCTCGCCTGCGGTTGGAGGGCGGCTCCGGCGATCCGGGCTTGCGCCAGAGCGGCGTCGAGCCGGGTCGCAGCGGAGCGAAGGTCGCGGTTCGACGCGAGCACCGCCCCGACCAGTCGGCTGAGCTGCCGATCCTCGAAGCCGAGCCACCAGGCTTCGTCCACCGGCGCTGCCGGCTCGGTCGTGGTCGTCTCGTCGGTTGGAGACGTCGCGGCGACCTGCCACTCGGCCGGCGCCAGGGCCTCGGTCGAAGCCGGCGCGTCGATGGCGACCGGCACACTCCCACAACCACCGATCATCAGACCAATGGTGGCAAGGAGACTACGCTTCATGGCCGACCGCCTTGGCTCTCAGCCCACCACACAGAAACCCGATCAGGCGCTCGCCAACGCCCTCGATGTCCTCGGGATCGCAAAGACCGTCCGACAGCTGATAGGCGAGGAACCCGAGCCCCGCCGTGTGAACCATTGAACCGACCGTGAAGTGGAATCGCCAGAAGAGCTCCTCGCGGGGTAGCCCGGGCAGCGCGCGCTCGAAGGCGTTCGAAAAGCGAGCTACCACCTCCCTGAACTGGTCGAGCACCAGATCGCGGAACGCCTCATCCGGTTCCGAGAACGTACGGCATACGAAGCGGGCGAAAGCGTGACCGCCGCGCTCGCGCTGGACCATCTCGAGAGCCGGGAGGACGAACGCGCCGACGATCGCCTCGAGGCGCGGGTTGTCGCCGTCGCGCTCGGCCTCGTCCAGCAGCCGGAGACGGCGTTCGTTGAGGGGCCCGAGCCGGCGCGCCAGCACCTCGCGGACGAGTGCCTCCTTGGATCCGAAGTGGTAGTGCACTGCGGCGAGATTGGCCTCCGCGGCTCGCGTGATCGAGCGCAGCGACGCTCGATCAACTCCCTCGTGGGCGAAGAGGTGCTCGGCGGCGTCGAGGAGGTTGGTGCGGGTGTCGGCGTGCGCCGCGGGTGTGTTCCCGGTTGAAGTATCCAGTGGTTCGGCCATTTTCGGGTTCTCCTGACTCAAGCGTGCGTTTGAATCAAACGTATGTTTCAATTTCTGGCGTTCTCTTGTCAAGAGGGGCGTTTGCGCACCGCTCCACCGGCATTCTCTTTGTGGCGATCGACTTCGTGCGCCTAGCCTCAGGACATCCCTGACGGGTGGACCTCAGGACATCGCTGACAGGCTGGGAGAAACACTCCGTGTCGACCGAGTCGATTACCCCCCCATCAGCCGCCGCCAGTCCTCCAGGCTCTCGATCTTGAGATAGGCGTTGTTGTCGAGCTCGGCTCCGATTGTCGACGTCTCGGTCGGGCCGTAGTGGTGACCGGGGTAGAGAACCGTCTCGGAGGGGAGCTTGGCGAGCTTCTGGGTCAGGCTCTCGTACATCTGCTCCGGATCGCCGCCCGGGAGATCCACCCGGCCGCAACCCTGAACGAAGAGGGTGTCGCCGGCGACCAGGCGATCGCCGATGAGAAAGCACTGGCTCCCCGGCGTATGGCCGGGTGTGTGCAGGCACCGGATCGGGATCTTGCCGAGAGCGACGGTCTCATCGCTCTCGACCTTGCGCAGGTCCGAGTCGGAGAGCCCGGTCACCTTCTTCAAGCCGTGTGCCTCGAGCTTGTTGACGTAGACCGGGACCGCCTGGTGCTCGAGCAAGCGAGCCAGACCCTCGATCGAGTGGCCGAAGAGATCCCCACCCACGTGATCCGGGTGGTAATGGGTGACCAGGGCGCCGGCGATCTCGTAGCCGTCCGTCCGGGCCGCGTCGATCAGGCTTTGGACGTCCCAGGCGGGATCGACGATGAACGCCTTCCGGCTCTCGACGTCGCCCAGCAGATACATGAAGTTCGCCATCTGCCCGGCGACGGGGTGACTCGTCGCGACCTGGCGCCCGGCGAGAAGTTGACGAAAGTAGAGGTGCTGCTCGAGATCGCTCATTGTACTTTGGGACTCCTCAGAGGTCGAACTCCATGCCCTCGCGGGCGATCGAAAACCCTCTGCCGGTGACCGCCTCGGCTTCTGGACTGTCCTCGATCAGGATCGGGTTGGAGTGGTTCATGTGAATGAAGGCGATCTCACGGCCAGCGCCGATGAGGGCTTCGAAGCGATCTAGTGAGTCGGTCACCAGCGGGTGGCCAATCTCCTCGACCGACCGCTTGGGGAGCTCGGCACCCGAGTTGAACGTGCCGTCGAGAAGCGCGACGTCGGCTCGCTCGAGCCAGTCCTCGATCGGCGGTGCCCAGCTGTGCCAGGCGTCCGTGTCGGGCACGAACAGAACGGTTCGGTGCGGACCGCGGATGAGAAAGCCGACCGTGTCCGAATACTCCTCCCGGTGCGGGGACGGCACCAGGGTAACCGAGACTCCGTCTTCGAGCTCGACGCGTGCTCCCGGTTCGACCTCGCGGACGTCGACGTTGCTCTTGCCCACGAGCTGGCTCCAGGGTCCGTTCTCGCGAACGAATGCCGCCATGCGGGGCGTCGAGTAGAGCGGCAGCTCTTGGGTGTGCACGGCCTCGAAGCCGAAGAAGGCGAGTCCGAGATAGTGGCCCATGTGTGCATGACTCAGGAAGACGCCATCAACGGGGCTTCGGTCGACTCCGTCGGGGAGCTTCCCGCGGACGTCGTTGAGCAGGTCCAGCTGCTCGCGGATGTCCGGGGTCGCGTCGAAGAGATAGAGCTTGCCCGACGCGGGCAGGATCAGGGCCAGGCTCGCGATGTACCGCTGTTTGCTCTCCTCGCGCGCCTTCCGGCAGGCCACCCCGCGACAGGCGGCATGGGGGAAGCCACCGTCCTGAACCGAACCGATGACACGAACGAAAGGGGCACGCGCGGAAGTCGCGGCATCTGCGACCGAGCCCTTCGCGATCGTCGGGGGCACCTCGTTGGCGGGCGATGGGGTACAGGCCCCGGCGGCCAGGCCGAGGATCAGGAGAACCAGGGAGGCTCGGCCCGGACCGGTGAACATGGGCCGATGCTATCGAACACTGGGCCGGCTAGGCGCCGGCCTGCTGACCGAGGGGCGGAACCATTTCTGGTTGGCAAGATCCGTAACTTTATAGTTACAGTTGCTGCTATGATGTTTTGGTGCCGGCGTCTGTAGACATCACGGATCCCTTTCGGGCACTTTCCGATCCAACTCGGCGGGAGATCGTGAGCCTCCTGGCCTCGGGCCCGCTGCCGGTTCGCATGATCGCCAGGCATTTTCCTTCGATCAGCCGGCCTGCGGTCTCCAAACATCTCCGGATCCTGCGCGAGGGGGGGGTGGTGAGTGAGGAGCGCTCGGGACGAGAGCGCTTCTACAGCTTGGACTTCGCGACGGTCGAATCGACAGTCAGCTGGCTCAGCGACGTGAGCCGCGGCGAAGTGAGGCAAAGAGCCACGCATGCGCGCAAGACCGGCCCACACCGACCCAAAGAGGCTCCGCGATCGAGGGCCGTTCCGAGATCCGGCGCCTCGACTCGACGAAAGCCCCGCACATCGAGCGGGCCGTCGCTCGAGCCCAAGGCGACAGCCGAGACATCGACCGGCGAGCCGGACGACTGGAAGTCCTGGTAGCCGACCCAACCTGATGCTCGCGGGCGACTGCTGCGATCATCGCCCTCGGAGCGACTGATCTCATCAAACCTGAGAGGACTGGCTCGGACAACTATCGGCCCCTCAACAGGAAACGATCAAGCGGTGTCGGGTCTCCTGGCCACCGCGACCAGCCCCAAGCCGCGCCAGGGAATCAAGCGGTCGAGCCTCGAAACGATCGGGACCAAAACGTCGAAGAGCTTGAGCTGCCCGCGCCCGAAGCCGCGGCGCCGGAGGATCTTGCCGTTCCAGAACCAGCCGGGCACCGACGCGCTGTTGAAGCCCCGAATGCTCTCGACCTCGAAGCCGCAGGAGGTCAGCTCCCTCTCGAGCATCGGCTTGCTGTAGCGGCAGCGGTGATCGAGAGCGTCGTCGAGGGACGAGTAGAGCCACTGGCCCGCCGGCACGTAGATCAGCGCACGGCCTCCCGGCTCGAGCACGGAGTGGATGTTGCGCAGCGCCGCCAGAGGGTCGCCGACGTGCTCGAGCACATTCAGGCAGATCACCGTGTCGAAGCGGGCGTCGAGGCTCGTGAAGGTCTCGGTGTCTTCGAGATCCACCCGTGCGACATCCAGATAGGGCTTCCCGCCGGCATAGTTGTTGAGGTAGTGGAGGTAGTGCTCGTTGATGTCGCTCGCGACGTAACGGTCCCGGGGAATCAGCCAACTCGTGATGTTGCCGATGCCGGCCCCGATCTCGAGCACCCGGTTGCCGACCCAGGGATCGAGGGTTTTCGCCATCCAGCCGTTGAAACGCTGCGCGCGCTCGAGGTTGTGGAGGATGCTGCCGCCGTAGGCGTCTTCCTTGTAGAGATCGTCTACGAGCCAAAACTTGACGATCGCCCAGAGCGCGCGGAAGCCGTCTTTGGCGCCGATCTTCTTGCCTTCCCGATAGGTGCGCCCGTGGTAGCTGATCGGAACCTCGTAGAGAGACCAGCGACGCTTGGCGATCTTGGCGGTGAGCTCGATCTCGATCGCGAAGTCGTTCGAGCGCATCGGCAGAGACTTCAAGAGCGGCGCGCGAAACATCTTGTAGCAGGTCTCGACATCGGTCAGGTTGAGATCGGTGAACAAGTTGCTGAGGAAGGTGATCAGCTTGTTGCCCAGCTCGTGGCGGAAGTAGAGCACCCGGCGACGATCGCCCGCCAGAAAGCGGGAGCCGTACACGACGTCAGCCCCGTCTTCGATGAACGGTTCGAGCAGCTTGGAAAGATCGCGGGGGTCGTACTCGAGATCGGCATCCTGAATGACGATGAGATCCCCGGTGGCCTGGTCGATCCCGGTCCGGATCGCGGCACCCTTGCCCTGGTTGCGCTCGTGCAAGATGAGTCGCATCTGGTCGGGTCGTTCCTTAGCGATGGTCTTCAGAATCTCTCGAGTGCCATCGCTCGATCCGTCATCGACCACGATGATCTCCAGCCGGGAGATGTGAGCGAGCTCCAACGCGAACAGGCGCTCGAGCAGAACGCTCGCGAGGAAGCGTTCGTTGTAGACCGGAACGATTAGCGAGAGCGTCAGGTCCTCTGGAGGCGCGCTGCGCCAATCCCGTCGCCACCAGGGGGTGTTCACATCGGATTTCATGAGCAGCTTCCCCTCTAGTCTAGAGCAACCCGCGCGCGAAGCCGCCGTCCACCACGATCGCCTGGCCGGTCATGTACGAGGCAGCCGGGCTGCACAGGAAGCCGACGACCTCACCGATCTCCTCGGGCTCTGCCATCCGGCCGATCGGAAAGCCGGCGCCGCGCTCAGCCAGAACGGCAGCGACGTCGAGGCCCCGTTGCGCGGCAACGCCCTCGGCGATCTCGAGCTGGCGGGCGGTCTTGGTGTAGCCGGGAAGCACCGCGTTCACGGTCACGCCCTTGTCGGCGACTTCCTGCGAGAGGGTCTTGAGATACCCAACGACCGCCGGGCGTAGCGTGTTCGAAAGCGCGAGATCCGGAATCGGTTGCTTGGTGGAGACCGAGTTGATCGCCACGATTCGACCCCAGCCGCGCCGGATCATGCCCGGCAGTACCAGCCGGCACAACCTCGGGATGAACAGAAACACCAGCGGGAGCGCCTCCTCCCAGTCGGCGTCGTCAAGCTCGGCCGCGGGTTTGACCTTCGGGCCCCCGCCGTTCGCGACCAGGACGTCCACCGGGCCGAGCAGTTCCTCGGTGTCGGAGACGAGGTCCTCGAGCGCGTCGGGCCGGCTGACGTCCGCCGGGATGGCCACCACTTCCGGGGCGCTCCGAGCGAGGATCTCCTCGGCCCGCTCGAGCTTGGCCCCGCCGCGGCTCGAGATCGCCACGCGCGCGCCGCGTCTTGCGAGCGCAGCCGCCGCGGCGAAG
>CALZIK010000117.1 GCA_945787635.1 Thermoanaerobaculia bacterium
AGGCCCGGTCCGGGCCCGCGGCGGCGCCTGCGGCCGCCAACGCCGCACCCAACTCGGCGCGAACCTCCGGATCGCTCTCGGTTTCGAGCGACATTTCGAGCGCGTCTCGGACGGCTCGATCCCGCAGGCCGCCACCGGCGGCGATCCTACCCAGAGCCCAGGCGGCGTGCTCGCGCAACATGGCATCGTCGTCCCGCAACGCCGCCAGAAGCGGAACCGAATATCGAGAGTCGCCGGAGTTGCCCATCACGATGGCGGCGTTGCGCTTCAGGCCCGAAAGCTTCGAGCGCTTCATCGCGCTGCCCCGGAAGGCCTCGACGTACTCTTCGCGGCTCATGCCGAGCAGCCCGGTCAGCGAGAGGTCTTTTCGCTGATCCGGCGGCTCCAGCTCCGGATGGCTCGCGGCACCGAGTTCGGCGTTCGCAGGGCAGACCTCTTGGCACACGTCGCAGCCGAAAACCCAGCTGCCGACCTCCGGGCGCATGCCGGCTGGAATCGAGCCGCGGTGCTCGATCGTCCAGTAGCTGATGCAGAGCCGGCTATCGAGCTTGTAGGCCTCGGTGAGCGCCCCGGTCGGGCAGGCCTCCAGGCACAAGCTGCAGGTGCCGCACAGGTCGGCGACCGCCGAATCGCTCGGCAGCTCGAGGGTGGTCAAAATCTCGCCGAGGAGAAACCAGGAGCCCATATCGGGGTTCAGCAAATTGGTGTTCTTGCCGAAGGATCCGAGCCCCGCCCTGGCGGCCAGGTCCCGCTCGAGCACCGGCCCGGTATCCACGTAGCGGCGGGTTAGCGAGCCCGGAAACTCGTCCCGGATCTCCTCCTCCAACTGCTTCAGCCTATCCAGCATGAGGTCGTGGTAGTCCCGCCCGCGGGCATATCGAGCGACCCCGGGCCAGAGGTCGTTCGAAGCGTCCGACTCCACGCCCAGCGGCCAGTAGCGCAGCGCTACGCAGATCGCGCTGCGAGCGCCGGGAAGCAACTGCCTGGGATCGAGCCGCACCTCGACCCGGCGCTCGAGGTACCCCATGCCGGCCTGCGCGCCGTCGGCGAGCCACCTGAGAAACGACTCGCCGGTCGTGGCGCGATCCAGGCTCGCGATGCCAACCCTGTCGAACCCCGACCGCAGGGCGAGCTCACGCAATCGGTCGGACGGAGTCATCGAGATCTCGGGTTCGCGACCGCGCTCGTCTTCCGGCGATGCCTTCGATCCACGAGCTCGACCAGTTCCTCGAGGGTCACGCCGAGGCGACGGGCGGTGGCGGTCGCCAGCGAGGTGCCGGCGACGCCCGGGACGAACTGATAGGTCGAGGACTCGCCCCTCATCTCCACCTGTAGGAACCTGAGACTGTCGGTCGGTGGGCTCGATTCGAGCTCGCGAGCAAAGTCCAGGAAGTGAGTGGTGATCAGACCGATCGGCTCGACCCGCTGCAGCAGCTGGATCACCATCAGAAAGATCTCGACGGCTTCCGAAGGATTCGTCCCTGAGCACAGCTCGTCCACCAACACCATCGAGCGCGGCCCAAGCGACTCGAACAGCTTGCGAATACGCAGCAGCTCCGTCCCCAGCCGGCCCTCGCGCTGGTCCACGCTCGCGGGCTCGGTCGCCGAGGCGAACAGCCCGTCGACCAGCGCGAGCCGCGCACGGGCCGCCGGCACGTATAGCCCGGACTGGCCGAGCATCTGCGCGAGACCGATGGCTTGCAGAAGCCGGGTCTTGCCGCCCGAGTTGGGTCCCGTGATGATGAAGACCGGATCTCGAAGATCGGAGACCAGAGTCGAAGGTACCGGCCTCCCCTGACGGAACAGGAGCGGGTTGAACAGCTCTTCGAGCTGCAAGTCGGACCCGGACTCGAACTCCGCGACGCACACGGCCAGACCCGCCGACTCCGCCCGCGTTCGAAACGATCGCGAACCGAGGTAGAACGCCAGATGACACTGCAGCTGCAAGAGAGGCTTCAGCCAATCGCTGATCTGGAGAAACACCTCATGAACCACTCGGTTGACCAGCTCCTTGCTGCTGAACTCGAAGCCGTGGCGGATGAGCTCGACGCGGTCCTTGAGCCGCCTCATCGGCGGCACATAGAAGGGGTTGCCGGTGTTCTCCTCGACCCGGTTCAAGCGAAGCTGACGGATCTTGCCGTCGGCCCCCACCTGAATGCTGAAATCGAGCTTGGCGAGGTGGTTCTCGTAATCTAGAAGGGAGGCCAACCAGCCCCACTGGGGCGTCGACCGGATCTCGGCGCCGGTAGTGTGGATGCGGCGCAATCCCGAGTTCGCCGCGGAGAAGTTCTCCGCCATTGCTTCGATGGTCTTTTTCGCTTGGTCGAGAATCTCGAGTCGAAACAGCGTGATGTCGAGCTTGGCCCGCCGGTGCGGCGCCTTGAACAGCGATAGGAGATGAAAAAGATCTTGAAACAGACCCTGCGTCCTGGCGAGCAGCTCAGCGTCCGAATCGAGCTCCCCCAGGATTTCCTGACGAAATCGAATCGTGGCGACATCCAGCGGTGGGCGAGAGAGAACCTCGCGCAGAAACACCTTGTTGATCGGAGTCGGCCGCCCGAGGCTTTCAACTTGAAAGCACTCCTCGACGAGCGCGTCCAAAAAGAGCTCTTCGCGAAACAGCTCGGGGCGCCAGCCGGACTCCCCATCGAGGCCGTCGGTCCGCGCAAGCGCCTGCTCGAGGTGGTCCGCCGCGCCGCCACCGAGAAAGGAGATCTCCATCAGCTCGTCGACGGCGACCTCGTCGAGATGCAGACGTGCCTCGAGACCCAGCAGGTCCGGCACCGGAACCTGAGCTGGAGACGGACCTGCCATGCACCGGCTCGGATTCAGTTCGCGACCGCTGGGGCCGGGCTCAGAGAGACCAGAGTGTCGGTCCCGAGGTAGCCATCGTCGGTGTTGTAGTACCAGGCGCGCGTCCGTGGCAGCCGTAGCGTCCCCAGGACCGTTTCGCCCTCCAGGGCGATGTACTCGCCGTCGTTCTTGCTTTCGTCGTGAAAGAACCGGTAACCGGCCAGGGCCGCGGTCGAGGGGTCGAAATAGAAATACCAGGTGTCGCCGCCGACGGCCTCGTCGTAGGTGACCCGGATGGCCAGGACCGAACGTCCGTCGAAATCGGTTTCCATCACCTCGGCGTCGATTCGGGTGCCGGGATCGCGCAGTTTCATCGGCAATCCCCAAAGGTAGGTGTAGTAGTCACGCTTGCGCTCGACGTCGGCCTCGCTCAATCGGTATTTCTTAGATGCTTCCGCCGGAATGTCGGTGCTGCCGTCCATCCTCGCCTGCCACGAGTCGCCTTCAATCCGGGCGGCGAGGTCGTGCCCATCGCGAACCGTGCTCCAGGTGAACACCTCGCTTTCGAGATCGATCCCGATCTCGGTCACACTGGTCTCGCCGTCCGGGCGGGTCCCTTCGAGCGTGAACTGGAGTGGGTCACCACCCCAGACCCCATCGGGATCGTGATACTCGATGGCCCGTTCCAGCAGCTCGGGTCCGGTCGGAAGGTCCGAGGGGAAGGCCGCGGTCGAGGCGAGAACGAGTATCGATAGACCGAGGGCGGAGCGTGTTGCGCAGTACATGTTGACTGATTGTAGACAAAACGAAGGGAACGGGCCCCACGGCACAACCAGTTGGGAGGGGACACCCGCGTGACGGATGGCCTCGAAGCGCTAGCGCCAGCCGGTCGGCTCGAGTCCCAACGCGCTCGAGTAGCGCGCCAGGGCGGTCCTGGCCGCTTCGCCGTCGGCGGCCGACGCCGGCCGAGCGGTGCCGGTGCCCTCGAAGCGGCCCGAGAGCACCTTCAACGCGCCGCGATCACGGTCTGCTTTCAGGTCGAACCGGGCCACCAGCCGCTCTCCCGCCAGCACCGGCAGGCAGTAGTAGCCGTACTTCCGCTTCGGAGCGGGCTTGAAAATCTCGAGCATCTGCTCGAAGTCGAAGAGGCGTTGCACCCGGGCGCGATCCCAGAGCAGAGGATCAAACGGCGACAGCAGGACACCGCGATCCATGCGCGGCCGGACCCGCTCCAAGCGCGCCGCAAGCTCTAGGTCGCGCGGCCGGATCCAGCCGAGAGACGGTCGGCCTCCCGGGTTGTCGAGCTGACAGGGAACCACCTCACCCAGCTCAGCCAGGCGTTCCAGGGTGGCTGCGATCTCGCGTTTGCGATTGGTGAGCCGCCAGGTCTGGGCAAGCGTGCCGGTAAGCGCCCACCCGTGGCCGTCGAGCGCCTTGAGAAGAAGAAGCGCGAGCGCCTCACGCTTTGCGAGCGGCTGCGAGCGCACCTCCTCGGGGATGACTCTCTCGGCCAAATCGTAGGTCTTCTGGAAGTTCTTGCGCTCTCGAATGGCGAGCTCTCCGCTCGACCATAGAGCCAAGGCCACCCGCTTGGCGACTTTGAGATCCCACCAGCCGCTGCTGCCCTTCCCCTCCATGTCCACCGAGCGCAGAGGTCCCTCGTCGCGGATCCTCGCGCGGAGCCTGCGAGCCACGGCGCGATTGCGCGCGACGACGTTGCCCCACCAGGGATGACATCCGAGGAATTCGCGGCGGCGGAACTCGAACGCCGGATAGAGCTCCATCGGCATCCAGCTGGCCTCGTGTCCCCAGTACTCGAACAGCGGCTCGCCCGGCCGGAGAAGATCTTCACCCAGCTCCGGGTCGATGCGCTCGAGCCTCGACAGGAGAACGATCGTGTGGCTCCGCGCGCCGGCAATAGCGACCGTATCGAGCTGCAGATAGCCGAAGCCGTGAATCACCTTCTGGGCCGCGAGCCGAGCCCGCTTACCACCGCCCGCGCCACTGACCGGGAATCCGCTCCATTCCGGCTTGAGCAATCCCGCCCGGCACAAAGCAAGGCGGCAGGCGGCGCGTCTGTTGAGGCTCTCCATCAAGACGGATCATCCCACGCCCAACGGCCTGGGCCCGGCAATGCCCCACCCCGGCCCCGCATCCCACCTTGACGTCGAGCCGGGCGCCGGACCGGCGGACTCTACGAGCCGGGGCGTACCTCGGGAGCGGCCGGCGCTCGCGCCGACACCACGGCGACAATCTCTTCGATGACCTCCGCGACCGATAGCTCGCCGGTGTCGATCACGCGGTAGGTCTCGTCCCAGGTGAGTGGCGAGTCCACCCGGCTGCTGTCGCGCTCGTCCCGCGTTCGGACCTCGCGCTCGATCTCGTCGAGATCCAACCCTTCGGCCCCGGCGTCTTTCAACTGACGCCAGCGCCGCTGCGCCCGCACCCGTGGCGCCGCGGTAAGGAAGAACTTGAACGGCGTGTCCGGAACCACGCGGGTACCGATATCGCGCCCTTCCAGGACCCCACCGTTCTCGGAGGCACAGGTCCTTTGGAGCTCGCGCATGCGCTCACGCACACCCGGGTAGGCTGATGTCCGGGAGGTCACCCCGGTGACCCGGAGGCCGTAGATTCGGCTCCCCACCGGCTCGCCCTGAACCCGGATCTCGAACGAACCGTCGGGTTGCCGATCTAGGGACATCTCCAGACCGGCCGCCAGAGCCTCGACCGCCTGGCGGTCGCCCGGATCGATCGCGCGTTCCACGACCTCGAGCCCCAGCGCGCGGTACATGGCACCGGTCTCGAGATACGGCAGGCCCAGGCGGGAGGCCACACCCTGCGCCACCGTCGACTTCCCGACGCCCGACGGCCCGTCGATCGCGATCACCAGGTCCGAGCTCATGAGCGCCGGTTGCGACCTCGAGCCGGCCGAGGCTGTGCCTCGAGGCCCGAAAACAGCTCGACCTCCCGCTCCGTAAGCTCACGGTAGGTGCCCTTTCGTAGCCGGGCGTCGGACAGCGGTCCGATCGCGACGCGTCGCAGGCGCAGCACTTGATGGCCGACCCGATCGAACATCTCTCGAATCTGGCGGGTTCGTCCCTCGGTCAGCTCGATCCGCCACCACGAGTTGGACTCGAGGCCTCGCCGACCGCGGCTTCGAGCGAGCGGCTGGATCTTCGCCGGATGGGTGCGCCGCCCTCCCAGCACAATGCCGGAGCGCAGTTTGGCAATCGACTCCGGCGACGGCCGACCGTGCACCTTGACCTCATAGCTCTTCGAGCAACCATGCCGGGGATGACTGACGCGATGGGCGAGATCGCCGTCGTCGGTCAAAAGGAGCAGGCCCTCGGTATCGAAATCGAGCCGTCCGACAGCGAATAACCGGCGTCGAACCTGCGGCGGCAACAAATCGAACACCGTCGGCCGTCCCTCGGGGTCCGAGCGCGTGGTGATATAGCCGGAAGGCTTGTTGAGCAGCAGGTAGCGGTTGCGCCCGGGAAGGGTCACCCGCTTGCCGTCCACCTTGACCGAATCCACCGCGAGATTCGCCTTGCCACCGATCTCGGCAACCTCACCGTTCACGGTCACGCGACCTTCCCGAATCAGCTGCTCGGCGGCCCGCCGTGAAGCGATCCCGGCTCTCGACAGGATCTTCTGCAGGCGTTCGCTGCCGGACGACGTCACGGAGTCCATATCAAGGCTCCGCTTCTTCCGGCACAGCGTTCATCGATCGAAAGGTTTCCGCCTCGCTGGAATCCGGCTCGCCGTCCGGGTCGTCGTCGATCGGACCCTCGTCTTCGTGATCTTCTTTTCCCCGGTCCTGGTCGGTCGACGCCGAGGGCTCGAACGGCAGGATCTCTCCACCCGGGCTCGCCATCTGTCCGAAGGTCTCTTCGAACTCTTCCAGCGGCGGGAGATCCTCGAGGCTCTGAAGGCCGAAGTGCATCAGGAAGTCCCGCGTGGTTGCGTACAGAAAGGGCTTGCCCACGACCAGCTTGCGTCCGGCGATGCGGATCAGGCGCTTCTCGAGCAGCGTCTTGAGCACGCCACTCGAGCTCACGCTGCGGAGGTCTTGAATCTCCGGTCCCGTGATCGGTTGCCGGTAGGCGATGATCGCGAGGGTCTCGAGCGCCGCCATCGACAACCGGTTCTGCCCGGTGATCTCGAAGAGTTTGCGCAGATAGCCGTGAAGCTCGGGCCGGGTCACCAGGCGCAGCCCGCCGGCCACCTCTTCGATGAAGACGCCCCGATCCGAGCTCTGGCGATAGCGCTCGAGGACGTTCTCGAGAGCCGCTTCGGCCTTCTTGCGCGCGCGGCTGCCGAAGACCTCGAGAAGCTTCTTGCGCCGGATGGGCTCGGGCGTCGCGAACAGGGCGGCTTCGATCACCGCCTCGATTTCTTGTGGATCGGACATTTCTGCTGCTCCCTGGCCAGGCGCGCCTAGCCGGAAATGGCCTCGAGCTCGTGCTCCTCGAGCTCGCGCTCCGTGCGGTACATCAATACGCTGCCGCCGTCGGTCTGATGGAGGCGCACCAGTTCGAGCCTGGCCAGCTCCAGCACCGCCAGGAACGCCGCGATGGCCTCGGCCCGGCAGGTCCGGCTGGCGAGGTCGTCGAGCAGGTCAACCGGCCGCTTGCCGGCCAGCGCTGCGAGCAGCCGCTCGAACTGACCGCGTGTCGAGAAGCTCTCTCCCCGCAAGTGCAGCGCGGGCGGATGCTCGCGGTCAAACCGCAGCAGGACGCCGTTGAGTGCTCCGAGCAAATCGAAGAGAGACACCTCTCCCAGATCGATCGATTCCTCCTGATCGCCGCCGGTCAGGCGCTCAGCGGGCCGCGTCCAAACGCCCCGCCGGAGATTGTGCATCTCCGCCAGGGACTGCGCAGCATCCTTGAGCTTGCGGTATTCGAGAAGCCGCTCGACCAGATCCTGCCGCGGATCCTCCTCGACGCCGTGCTCGTCCTTGGGAATCGGCAGCAGCATCTTCGATTTCAAGTGAATCAAGTAGGCCGCTTCGTAGACGTACTCGGCGGCGATGTCGAGGTCGAGCTCGTCCATGAGGCCGAGGTATTCCTGGAACTGGTCACAAACCAGCGCCACCGGAATGTCGGTGATCTCGACCTCGTTGATGCGCACCAGGTGCAGAAGAAGGTCCAGCGGACCTTCGAACACCGGCAACTTGACTCGCCATTCGGCTGGAAGCGCGCCGTTCATCACGTGGCTTCGAGGGGATCGGCCCGCAGGTAATCGTAGTCGAGAGTCATCTCCGAGCGCACCCGGCGCATCGTCTCGGAGGCGCGCTCGCGCGCTCGATCGCTTCCCTTTCTCAGAATATTGAGCAGCTCGCCCTTGTCCGCCATGAGCTCCTCGCGCCGCAACCGCATCGGCTCGAGAAAGGCGATCAGCCGGTCCGCCAGGAGCTTTTTGTCATCGACGCATCCGATCTGAGCCAGCCGGCACTCGCGCTCGACACGGTCTCGCAGTTCCGGCGGGGACACCAGCTTGTGGAACGCGAACAGGTTGCAGGTTTCCGGATGCCCCGGATCGGAACGCCGCACTCGGGTGGGATCGGTGAACATTGTCTGGCACTTGGCCCGGATCACCTCCGGAGAGTCCGCTATGTCGATCGTGTTGCCGTATGATTTCGACATCTTGCGCCCGTCGAGGCCGGGCACCCTGGGGGTAGGCGTAAAGAGTGCTTTGGGCTCCGGAAAGACGTCACCGTAGTTGTTGTTGAAGCGACGGGTGATCTCGCGGCTCAGTTCCAGGTGGCTGGCCTGATCCTCCCCCACCGGAACAAAATCCGCTCGGTAGAGCAGAATGTCTGCCGTCTGCAGGACGGGATAACCCAGAAACCCGTAGGTCGAGAGATCTCGCTTCTTGAGCTCGCGGATCTGCTCCTTGTAGGTAGGCACCCTCTCCAGCCAGCCGAGCGGCGTGATCATCGAAAGCAGCAAATGGAGCTCGGCATGCTCGGGGACGAACGACTGCAGAAAGATCACCGAGCGCTCCGGATCCAGCCCCGCCGCCAACCAGTCGGCCAGCACCTCGAGCGAATTCTCGGCGACCTGCGTAGTGTCGTCGTAGTCGGTGGTCAAGGCGTGCCAGTCCGCGATGAAGTAGTAGCTGCGGTATTTCTCCTGGAGATCCACCCAGTTCTTGATCGCTCCGAAGTAGTTGCCCAGATGCATCTTGCCGGTCGAGCGCATTCCGGACAGCACCACTTTTTCCCGCACGTTGAAACCCCTCGTCAGCCTGAGACTTGAATTACCAGTAGGACTACCAGATACACGGGCAACACAATGATCGAAAGCACATTGAACGCCGCCAGCGCGAGCACGATCATAAAGCCATACGGCTGGATTCTCGAATACCTCAGCGCCCAGGACCTGGGAAGCAGCTGCAGAGCTACCTGGCCTCCGTCGAGCGGCGGCACCGGCACCATGTTGAAAACACTCAGAAACCCGTTCAAGAAGGCGAACTGAACCAGGGTGTAGAGCAACGGGAAGTGCGCACTCTGGGCCGCGTTCTCGATGTCGCCCACCAGACACAGCGAGGCGGTCTCGGCTCCGGCGGAGCCCAGCAAAGCGATCGCCGCTGACAACGCCAGGAGCGCGACTCCACCGACGAGCAGGTTCGAGATCGGGCCGGCCAAGACGACGCGGAGGTGATCGGTCTCCGGATTGCGAAGCTTGCTGACCCTTATCGGGGTCGGTTTCGCCCAGCCAAACACCGGCCCCCCGGCGAACACCAGAAGCGCCGGCACGATAATCGAGCCCAACAGGTCGATGTGGCGAACCGGGTTCAGTGTGATCCTCCCCAGGTCCGCGCCCGTCGGGTCGCCCGCCCGCAACGCGGACCAGGCGTGCGCCGCCTCGTGCACCGAGATCGCCAGCAAGATCACGAGCAGCTGAATCGCCCCGGCAAAAAGGGCATTCGGACCGGTCTCGATCACGAGTCGCCGGCCACCGAGCGTTGCCGAACGGCTCGGTCCGCCAGTGCAATCAGCTTCTGATTCTCGGTCAGAACCAGAAACTCGAGATAGAGCGCCCGCAGCTGCGCAGCCACCGCAAGGTAAAAGAGTCCCCAGTGAATCCACTTCGGCAGTACGCTGGTCTCGACGCCACCACCCAGAATGAAGGTCGCCATGGCCAGTCCCATGGCGATCATGAGCCAGGGATAGGAGCGGTTCTTATAGTCCTTGGTGCGCTCGATCCACTCCTCGGGCAGCCCGTGCTCGGCGACCGCCTCCTTGATCATCTTCCCGGTTCCGATCAGGTAGAACATGATCCAGGAGTGCGAAAACAGAAGCAGGAAGCCGGCGACCAGCCCGAGCACGACGTGCCGGTCCACCGTCGGCGAATCGACCACCATGTACCCGAGCACGCCGGTGGCGATGAAAACCAGCGTGGCGAAGGCTCCGACCATCAACAAGGCTCGTCCCATCATCTAGCTGGCTACGTCCTTTCCAGACCGGCCCGTTCCTGGAGCCCGGTCGATCGCACGTTCCCATATCGCGGCCGCTCCGGCCGGTGAATACTCCGTTTTCAGACGATCGCGACCACGCTCACCCCTCCGGCGCGCTTCCGCGGGCTTTTCGAAGGCCTCGTTCAACGCTTCGGCCAACGCCTCCGGATCCTCGCACGGAACCAGCCAGCCTGTCTCGCCGTGCACCACGACCTCCGGGATGCCGCTGACCGCGCTGGCGATCACCGGCAAGCCTCGCTGCATCGCCTCGACGATCACCAGCGGCATGCCTTCATAGAGCGAAGGAACGAGCAGAACCCGAGCCGAGTCCATCAAGGCCTCTACATCCGATCGCTGCTTTCGACCCAGAAACTCCACCCGGGAACCGAGCCGCAATCGGGCAGCCGCAGCTTCCAGGCTCGAGCGATGCTCGCCGTCCCCGACGATCAGCAAGCGCCCCCGGACCGGCAATGCGGAGAACGCGTCGAGCGCCACCTCGAGCCCTTTGCGTATCCGCAGCCGGCCCACGAAGAGCGCGATCGGATCCCCGTCCGCCACGGCGGGTCTTTCCGCCGCCGTCGCCAGCGGCGCCACCACGTTCGGAACGACCCTTACGCCTCGAGCACCGTAGTCTCGCTCGAGCTCGCCGGCGGTGGTCGCGCTCGGCGCGAGCACCCGGTCCGCGAGCCAGACCGTGAGCCAGCCGAGCACGATCTGAAGCGGCGCCTTGAACCACTTGAAGCAGCGCTCCCGCCAACCGGGTCGCCCGAGGACGCGACCGCGATGACGGATCGGGCGCACCGACAGGAACTCCTGCCAGTAGCTCACCTGCAAGAGCGCCACCAGCATCGGCTCGGGAGAGAGCACGGGCCCGAGGATCTTGAGCGCCAGGGCGGCGAAGGCGCCGTCCGACTCGTGAACCTGCACGAGGTGGGGCCGGAACCGGCGCAGCTCCTGCAGGAAGGGAATCACCACCGAAACCGGAAACAGCAGCTTGACCGCCCGCGTGCCGGAGGCCGAGCGGCCGAAAACACGGACTTCGTGTCCGCTCTCCCCGAGCCCCGCGGTGAGCTGCAACACCTGCTCGCCGACCCCGGAAACGTCGTCCGGGGGCAGGGTGTTGGCCACCATCAAGATCCGCATCGCGTCCGGACGCTAGCAGGCGGATCAGGCCCCCGCCAGCGGGGCCGCGCGTCGAGTCTCGGCTTCGAGGCGCTTCAAAAAGCTCGCGCCTTCCGCCGAACCCTGACGGACCAGTTCCCGCGCGTCTCGCCGAGCGGTCTCGATCCACTCGCGGTGGATCGCCAGATCGGTGATTCTGAGGTTCGAAACACCGGACTGGCGCGTCCCGAGCAGGTCGCCGGGGCCCCGAATCTCGAGATCGGCCTCGGCCAGCGCGAACCCGTCGGTCGTGGTCTCGAAGATCTCCAGCCGGCGTCGCGCGTCGTCGGTCAGCCGCCCGTGCACGGCAATGCAGGTCGAGCCCCGTTCTCCTCGGCCCACCCGACCGCGCAACTGGTGGAGCTGCGCCAGGCCGAAGCGCTCGGCGCTCTCGATCACCATGGTGGTGGCGTCGCTGACGTCGACACCTACCTCGACCAGGGTTGTTGCGATCAAGACCTGCGCGTCTCCCTTCGCGAACGCCTCCATCGTCGCCGATTTTTCCTCGGGAGCCATTCGCCCGTGGAGGACGAGCGGCCGATAGGAACTCAGACGATCGGCCAGGCGACGGCCCAGACCTTCCACCGCCGCGGCCTCCACCCGCTCGCTCTCCTCGATCAGCGGCAGAACGATGAACGCCCTGTTGCCGCGGTCCAGCTCCTCTTTCACTTGGAGATACGCCTCCCGCCGATGCTCCTCGGGCACCACCCGGGTCTTCACCGGGACTCGGCCGGGAGGCAACTCGTCGATGACCGACAGAGAAAGGTCGCCGTAGAGAGTCATCGCAAGGGAGCGCGGGATCGGGGTCGCGGTCATGACCAGAAGATCGGGGCGGCGCCCCTTGTCGAGGAGATTGCGCCGCTGGTCCACGCCGAAACGATGCTGTTCGTCGACCACCACCAGCCCGAGTCGTTGAAAGTCGACCGCGTCCTGCAGTAGCGCGTGAGTGCCCACCGCGATCGCCGCCCGGCCGGATCGCAAGTCGTCCCGCACCCCTGTGTTACCGGTCGCCGAGGTCACCAGGCGGAGGCCGTAGCCGTCGCCGAGAAGCTCGATCAGGCTGCGGTAGTGCTGTTCGGCAAGCAGCTCCGTGGGCGCCATGAGAACCGCCTGAAGCCGATTCTCGGCCGCCGCCGCCAAGGCGACTCCGGCCACCACCGTCTTGCCGCAGCCGACGTCTCCTTGCAGCAAGCGCTGCATCGGCGCGGGCCCCTCGAGATCGCCGAGAATCTCATCCAGCACCTTCTCTTGAGACGCCGTCAGCCGGAACGGCAATCGCGCCGTGATGGTGCGCCGGAGCTGTTCGAGTGAGACGTAGGTGTGGCTCTTACGGAGATCTCGCACTCGACGGCGAGCTAGCGCGAGCTCGGCCTGATGGCGAAGCAGCTCACCGTAGACCAGGCGCGCATGGGACGGCGTGGAGCGCAGGTTCAACTGCTCGACGTCGCTGTCCTCCGGCGGCGCCTGCAGGGCATGCAACGCCGACGACAGGTTCGGCAGGTGATTGCGTTCGAGTAGAGCCCGGGGAACCGTCTCAACGACCGTCTCCAGCACGCCGTCCGCGAGCGCCGCGCCGATCAGATTCCGAACCAAGGTCGGACCCACTGTCCCGAGCGCCGGATACACCGGTACGACCCGGTTGCCGAGACCGGCCTTCGCTCGCGATTCGAGACTCGGATTCAGAAGCTCGAGCACCTGTCCTCGCAGGCGGACCCGGCCGTGGAGCAGATACTCCTCCTCGGCATTGAGGCTGCCGCCGAGATAGGGCCGGTTGAACCAGGCCACCGGAAGCGAGGCTTCACCCGCCTCCAGGGTCGCCCGGACCAGCGTCATGCGCCGGCGGTAGAGCCGCACCGTGGACACGCCGCTCAGCCGGCCGGCCACGGTGTAGGTCCCCTCGCCCCGAACCTCACCGAGCTCGGTGACCAGGCGGCGGTCCTCGTAGCGGATCGGCAGAGTCAACAGGAGATCTCGAATCGACTCGACGCCGGCTTCGCGCAACGAACGCTCTCGAGCCGGACCGACACCTTTGAGCCGGCTAACGGAACTCGCCGCGGATAGAGCCTCGCGGCTCGAATCGTCGGGCATGTGCGCTCAGACTGCGAACTCGAGCGTGACCAGACCGAACCGGACCCGATCTCCGGCGCTCAGCCGGGCGGGCACTCCGGTCTGCAGCCGATCCTCGTTGACGAACGTGCCGTTGGTCGTGCCGATGTCCTCGACCAGCAGGTAGCCACCCGCCTCCGAGATGATGCGGGCGTGACGACGACTGCAGGAGCGCTCCGGGTCGATCGGGGTCAGGTCGACCGTTGGCTTGACCCCGGTGATCGGATCCCGTCGGCCTATCGAGGACGTGTCCTCGAGGGTGAGCGGGAAGACCATGCCGGTGCCGGGATGCTCCAGCTTCGCGCCCTCGGCGACGTCTGTTGCGGACTCGACCACGTCCGTTTCACTCGGCTCTATCGCACCGGTCTGCGCCCCGCTGCCCACCTCCGCTCGGTTTGGAACCGTTGCGCCTCGTTCCAGCAGCAGCTCCTCCAGCCGCCGGATTCGCATCGACAGTTTGCGCATGATCCGCACCGCCACCTCGGGATCCTTCCGCAACAGGCGACTGAAGGTCGCTTCGTCGATTTGAACCAACTTGCAATCTTCAGCGGCGCGCGCCGACGCGGTTCGAGGCGCGCCCTCCAGAATCGCCATCTCACCGAAGAAGTCACCTCTTTCGAGTACCGCCAGGGGCGACGAGTCGATGCCAGAGTTGACGATCTCGACCGAGCCTTCGTGAATGACGAACATCTCGGTGCCGAGATCTCCCTGCCTGAAGACATAGTCGCCGGCGGATACGTTCACCACACGCTGGGGCGAGGCGGCCGCGCTCGTGGTCTTGAACCGGGCTTTGACCTTGGCCACTCAGCGCCCCTGACAGGATTGGAGAACTCCGGCTTCGAGCCGGACCATTGCGCCAAGAGGCAGCGTGAAGTTGGGCCTGGCGTGTCCGCTCGCCAGGCCGCGGGCCGCGGGGCAGCCGAGCTCGCTCTCGAACTCTCCGAGCAGCGTATGGAGCGCATCCGATTCAGGATCCGACTCGAGCAGCTCGATGCGACCGGCAACCATAGCGTTGATTTTCGAGAGGCTACCGGAGAGCCTCAACTGGGTCAACATTCGATCGAGCCGGTACACCGGCTCGGCCACGTCTTCCCAGAAGAGCACAGCGCCGTCGAGCGAAGTCGAGAACTCCGTGCCGGTAGTCGCGGCGAGCAAGCTCAGGCATCCGCCTTTGAGAATGCCCTCGGCGGAGCCGGCAAGCCCCTCGACCGGAAGCCGGAAGTCGAGCTCACCGGACAACAGCTTCCACAGAGAGTCGCGCTCTCGATCCTCGAGACCCTCCGCCCACTCCACTGCGACCATCGGCCCATGAAAGGCGACCAGCCCGAGGCGGTCCACCACCAGGTTCAGAAAAGGGGTGACGTCGGAATAGCCTACGTAGGCCCGCGGGATCTCCGAAAGTATCCGCCAGTCCAATCCCGGCAGCACGCGCAGAATCCCGTGTCCGCCGCGGGCAAAGAAAATGGCCTTGACGCTCGGGTCGCGCGCCAGGGTCATGAAACCCTCGAGTCGCTGGTGGTCTTGCCCGGCAAAAGGACCCACGCAGCAATGAAGATTGCTCGCCTTGACCGGCTCGAGGTGCAGGCCGCGCATGGCGTCCAGCCCTGCCTCCAGAGCCTCCGCTGCCACCGGCCCCGACAGGGCAGCCACACCTACGCGATCGCCCTCGGAAAGCGGCGGGGGTAGTACCGCTGGCGTCATGATCAGATGTCGCGACGAATCGAGAAGCGGTCGGAGAGCTCGGTAAGCCGGATTTTGTCCCCGCCGAGGCGGGTGACGATCATTCCTCTGCGAGCGACGTTGCCGCCGCCCTCCAGCAACCTACCCGAAGACGCGGCTCCCGGAGAATACCTCCGAAAGCACTCGGGACGGGCGGCCCGAAATCGTCTCCCTATTCGGTCTTGCTCCACATGGGGTTTGCCGTGCCTCGTCCGTCGCCGTCCGAGCGGTGCGCTCTTACCGCACCGTTTCACCCTTGCCTGGATGGACGAACCACCCCGGCGGTCTATTCTCTGCTGCACTTTCCGTCGCGTCGCCGCGCCTCGCCGTTAGCGAGCATGTCGCCCGTAGGAGTCCGGACTTTCCTCTCCCGCCGCTAGCGACGAGAGCGATCGACTCGAACTCTCCAACCAGAGTCATTGTACCCGGGACCGGGCGTGCCGACTACCCGGACCGCGAGCTGCCGAGGATCTTCTTCCACCAAGGACTGGACTCTGGCTTTGCCTCGGCCGTGCTCTCGATGCGGTGAAGACCGCTGACGGCGCCCGAATGACCGGGCAGAATCGCGAGCGCAGCCTGATACTCGACTCTGGCCCGCGCCCGGTGACCGGTCTTCTCGTAGATCGCGCCGAGGTTCACGCGCAGGTCTGAATCCTCGGGGCTCAACTGGACGGCCCGTCCATAGCTGGCGATCGCCTTGTCGTACCACTGAGGATTCTGAGACTGGCAGTGGCCGAGCAGAGCGAAGTACTCAGACCGCGCCTCCATCCGAATCGCCTGATTCAGCAGCTCGATCGCGTAGTAGTAGTCCTGCCGGCTAACCAGCCCTTGGGCCATTCGAAAATTACGCGCGGCCAGCTCTTCGACCTCTTCCTTGCGCTTCTCCTCCGAAGGCGCGAACATCCCTCCCTCACTGAACGCGCCCACGTCGCGCAGATACTGTCCGCGCCGGTCCTGGTCGCTGAGGGTCAAATAGGCCTCCGTGGCTCTCTCGAAGAGGAGATCGACCCCGGCCTCGCGGCCCCCGAGACCCAGAGCGGCCGCGTGCCTCGGATGAACCAGCCGCGCCAATCGGGTGTAGGCCGCGTGGATCTCGTCGGCGCTCGAGCCGACGCTGACCCCGAGCAACTCGTAGTAGTTCATTCCTCCCAGCCGAGCCATGAGGTGGGCCAGTTTCTTGCGGTGTTCCTCGGGTTCCAGACTCAGCGGTTCACGGTCGAGTTCCTCCGCGATCCGCGCGTTGAAGCGCTCCAGCAACTTGGAGCTCAGCAGGGACCCTCGTCCACTGGTCTCGTACCGTCGGTGTGGACCGATCAGGCCGACCGCGGCCAGGCGACACAGCCGCCGCACGACCTCGGCCGAAACCAGGCCGGGTTGCCGCATCAGGTCCTTGATCGCGATGGGCCGTTCCAACCGGCTCAACAGAAACGCCTCTTCGGGGTCGAGATCGACTTCGCCGGCAAGCGAAGAATCCCGATAGGCGACAACCTCGACCTCCTCGCCTCCCAGGGAGCGCAAGAGCTGGAACTCGTCTCGTCCGCGCACGGATCCCGTCATGACCAGCGTCGCAGTCGAAATCGGGCCGACCAAATCGGTGGAGATCTCGGCGGTGCCTTCGGTGAAATGGTGGTTCGGGGCCCCCAGGGCGTCGAAGTAGTCCAAGACCTTTTCGATCCAGCCTTCCTCGGGTGAAGTTCCTGCACCCGGCGCGCCGGTTGCCTTGGCGAGCGCGTGGTCGCGGCTCAGATAGAGATCGCCGCCAACGAAGAAGAAACTGCGCTCGGATCCTCCGACCTCGACCGCAAGCTTGCCGGTCCGCCGGCGAAGCAGGGCCTCGCGAAGCATGGCGGGCAACGTCTGCGGCCCCTGCGCGTCGGCGCTCTCGGTGCTCATACGCTTGTGATCTTAGCGACTTTCCCGGCTCGCCGGCACATTCTGCAGGGACTGGTGAAGTCGCGACCCCAGGTTCTCTCCCAGCACCTCTTGCAGCTCGGTGAGCTCGGCGTTGCGCACGCCGGTCAGACTGCCGAATCTTCGGAGCAGCAGACGCCGGCGTTTAGGACCGATTCCGGGAACAACGTCGAGGCTGCTCTTGAGCACGTCACGGCGGCGGCGGCGGCGGTGCCGGTCGACCGCGAAACGGTGCGCCTCGTCCCGGATCATCTGCAGCAGCAGCAGCCCGGGGTCCTTGCGCGGCAATCGCTGAGGCTCCGGCCGGTCCACCATGTAGAGCTCTTCCTCTCGCTTGGCCAGGGCCACGACCGGCGTCTCCTCCACTCCGAGCTCAGCCAGGGCGCGCATCCCGGCATTCAGCTGGCCGCGGCCCCCGTCGATCAAGATCAGGTCGGGCATCTCCCCCACCTCGTCCAGCCGGCGCCGGTAGCGCCTGAAGATGGCCTCGCGGAGGGAAGCTGTGTCGTCCGGACCGTTCGCACCGCGGATGTTGAAACTGCGGTAGTCGGTCTTGCGCATCCTTCCGTCCTCGCACACCACCATCGAGGCGACCGTCTGGTCACCCTGAAAGTTCGAGATGTCGAAGCCTTCGATCCTCTGGGCGAGGCCATCGAGACCGAGATGCTCGCGAAGCGCCTCCAGTCCGGCGCGCGACGGCCCGCCGGCGCGGAACCGCCGTCGATGGGCCAGCGTGGCGTTTCTGTTGGCCAGCTCGATCCTCTGCGCCTTCGGGCCGCGCGCCGGGAGACGCACATAGACCTTCTCGCTCTTGCGGTCCGACAGCCACGCGGCGAGCTCTTCCTCGCCCTCGATCGGCACCGGAAGATGGACCTCTTTGGGTATGAACGTCGTACGATCATAAATCTGCGGCACCAGCTCTGAAAGAAGCCGCTCGGCGGTGATCTCGTCGGCTCCTTCCCAGAATATCTCCCGTCGGTCCAGAACCTGGCCGCCGCGCATCACCAGGATGACAACCGCCGCGTTGGCACCGCGCACCGCCACGCCGAAGATGTCCGCATCCTCACCACGGGTGGACGAGAGCTTCCTCCGCTGGCTGGCGCTTTCGACCTCCGCGATCAGGTCACGCAGCCGACCGGCCTCTTCGAACTCGAGGGAGTCGGACGCCGTCTTCATCGACCGGCGCAGGCTCCGCAAAAGCTCGTCGCTTCGACCTTGGAGAAAGAGCCTTGCCTCCGACACTGCGGTGGCGTACGCGTCCAGGCTGGTCAGCCCGCCGACGCACGGCCCCAGGCAGCGGCTCATGTCGTAGTAGAGGCAGGGCCTGGGCAGCTTGCCGTCGATCTCGATGGTACAGACACGGATTTGAAACAGCTTCTGGATGAGCTTGATCGCTCGTCGGGCGATGCCACCGGGCAGATACGGTCCGAAATACTCGCCGCCGTCGTTTCTGATCTTCCGGGTAAAGGCGATCCTCGGGTACTCGTCACCCATGGTCAGCTTCAGATACGGATAGGTCTTGTCATCGCGCAGCAAGATGTTGTAGCGAGGCCGCTTGCGCTTGATCCAGTTGTTCTCGAGAAGGAGCGCTTCGGCTCCGCTGTCGGTGACCAGATAGTCCAGATCGCGGGCTGCGGAGAGCATCGCTTCGAGCCTCGGCTCGTGGCCCGCCTTGAGATAGCTGGCGACCCTCTTGCGTAGCGAGTTCGCCTTGCCGACATAGAGCGGGCGCCCGGAATCGTCCTTGAATATGTAGATTCCGGGCCGATCCGGCAGTGCCTTCACCTTGCTCGCGACGACCGCCTGCATGATGGACCGCCCGCCGCCTACCCGGCCAGGATCTGCAACTCCTTGAGCTCTTGCAGCCGGTCTCTCAGAACCGCTGCTTCCTCGAACTCGAGCCGCTTGGCAGCAGCCCGCATCTCCTTCTCGAGACGGTCGATGCGCACGTTGAGCGGCGCAGCCGAATCTTCCGCGACTTCGGAGAGCCGGGTGAGCGAGCTGTCGTGGTAGTCGAGACTGCTCATTTGTACCAGCGGGTTGTGAATGTCTTTGATGATCGTCCGGGGCTCGATGTCGTGCGCGGAGTTGTGCTCACTCTGCCGACGGCGCCGGCGCTCGGTCTCGTCGAGCGAGCGCCGCATCGAATCGGTGACCTTGTCGGCGTAGAAGATCACCTTGCCCTCGACGTTGCGCGCCGCTCGGCCGGCGGTCTGAATCAAAGAGGTTTCACTGCGCAGAAATCCTTCCTTGTCGGCGTCGAGCACCGCCACCAACGACACCTCCGGCAAGTCCAGCCCCTCGCGCAGCAGGTTGATGCCGACCAGCACGTCGAAATCGCCGCGGCGCAGGCCGGTGATGATCTCGACTCGCTCGAGGGTGTCGATGTCGCTGTGCAGGTAGCGCACCCGCACGTCCAGCTCGGTGAAGTACTGGGTCAGCTCTTCGGCCATGCGCTTGGTGAGAGTGGTCACCAGGACCCGCTCGCCACGCTCCACCACCCGCCGGATCTCGGCCAACAGGTCGTCCACCTGACCGCTCGCCGGCCGCACCTCGATGCGGGGATCGAGCAGGCCGGTCGGCCGAATCAGCTGCTCGGAAACCACGCCCTGGGTCCGCTCGAGCTCCCATGGACCGGGCGTGGCAGACACGAAGATTCTCTGGCCGGTCCGCTCCTCGAACTCCTCGAAGTTCAGCGGCCGGTTGTCGAGCGCGCTGGGCAGGCGGAATCCGTAATCCACCAGAGTCTGCTTGCGTGAGCGGTCACCGTGGTACATCCCGCGAACCTGGGGCACGGTCTGATGACTCTCGTCCACGACCAGGAGCCAATCCTCGGGCAGGTAGTCGAGCAACGTCGGTGGCGGCTCTCCCGCCACTCCGCCCGAGAGATGGCGCGAGTAGTTCTCGATGCCGTGGCAGTAGCCGACTTCACGGAGCATCTCGAGATCGAACAGCGTTCTCTGCTCGAGCCGCTGGCGCTCGAGCAACTGTTCCTGTGCCTGGAGCTCGGCCAGCCGCACCCGCAGCTCGTCCTGGATCCCTTCGATCGCCTTGAGCAGCTTCTCGCGCGGTGTCACGTAATGCGTCTTCGGATAGACCGCCACCTTGTCGACGGTCTCGAGCACGTCACCGGTCAGCAAATGGAAACGGCTGACCTGCTCGATCTCGTCGCCGAAGTACTCGACGCGGATGCCCACCTCTTCGTAGGCCGGGAAGATCTCGACGACGTCGCCGCGCACCCGGAAGCTTCCCGGAAAAAGGTCCAGCGGCGTCCGCTCGTACTGCATGTCCACGAGCTTGCGAAGGCCCACGTCCATCCCCTCGGAGTCGCCGGTCGCGAAGAAGTGCAGCATCCCGTAGAACGCCTCGGGCGAGCCGAGGCCGTAAATGCACGAGACGGAAGCGACGATCAAGACGTCGCGCCGCTCGAAGAGCACCTTCGTTGCCCGCAGACGGAGACGGTCGATCTGCTCGTTGATGCTGGTCTCTTTCTCGATGTAGGTGTCGGACTGCGGGACATAGGCCTCGGGCTGGTAGTAGTCGTAGTAGGACACGAAGTACTCGACGGCGTTCTCGGGAAAGAAGCTCCGGAACTCCTGAAACAGTTGCGCGGCCAAGGTTTTGTTGTGAGACAGGACCAGGGTCGGCCGATTGACCTCCTCGATCAGCTTGGCGATCGTGAAGGTCTTCCCCGAACCGGTCACTCCGAGCAACACCTGGTCCCTGCGGCCTTCGCGCACGCCATCGCTCAGCTCTCCAATGGCGCGGACTTGATCGCCTTGAGGCGAGAACGGCGAAACAACTTTAAACGGCGGCATGCGATGGACGAGCCAGTCCCCCCGGTCGGCGCGCCGACTCGGCCGGCGCGGGGGCGAATTCCTGGTCAGGCAAGCCCACCGCCGGCTTGCCGATGGTTTCGAGCACTTCGGTGAGCTCGCGCACCGTCTCCAGCCCGATCCGCTCGCGACTGTCGGGCGGCGACGCCATGAAACGCTGTAGCCGTTGTATCGCGTGAGGATCGATGCGATTCTCGCGGATCGCGGTCCGCGCGGCCTCGAAGGCCGCGATCAGGCGTTGTCTGTCATCGGCACTCACCTCCTCCGACAGGTTGACCACGATCGCGTCTTCGTATTTGGTGAGCGTCCACTCGAGCATGCCGCGCACCTTGAACATGAAGATGCCCAAGGCCACGGCGAGAAGGACCAGAACGGTCAGACAGCCGAAGACCGCCGGCTTGCCGCAGCCGCCGAGGTCGGCCGCCTTGGGCTCGAACGGCTCAGTGGAGTCCGGAGCCTGGAAGTCGCTTTCCATGCGGTCCGATCCTATCGGACCGCGACCCATGATTGGACGCGACCGACCCGGCGTGACCACACGACATCGTCCCCTCCTATAATCGCCACATGCCGAGCGCATCCGTCGATCACCGGCCCTCGGGACCACGGCCGCAAGCGACCCGCTGGGTACGCCGAGTGGTGCCCGTGCTCGTGCTGGGCTTCTTGGGAGCGCTCCTGGGCGTCGGTTTCGCCTCGGTTATCAACATGCCTCGAGTGGAGTCGATCGCGGATTTCACGCCCGGCCAGATCACCCAGCTGTACGACAGCCAGGGCGAGCTCTTCGCGTCGTTCGCGAAGGAGCGCAGAGTTCTCCTGCAGGAGGGCGACGTGCCCGAACTGATCGAGAAGGCGGTGTTGGCGGCCGAGGACCGCAACTTCCTGCAGCACGGTGGAGTCGATGCAGAGGGAGTCCTTCGAGCCGTACTCCGCAATCTCACGAGTGGCCGAGGCAAGGCCTTCGGTGGTTCGACCATCACCATGCAGCTCGCGCGACGGCTCTTTCTGAGTCCACAGAAGCTCTGGAAACGCAAGATCGAGGAGGCGTTGCTGGCGGTCGAGCTCGAGAAGAACTTCAGCAAAGAGCAAATCCTGACGCTCTATTGCAACTTCATGTTCCTCGGCCACGGTAACTACGGCATGGAATCCGCCGCGCGCTCGTACTTCGGCAAGGGCGCGGCGGAGCTCGACGCCGCCGAAGCGGCTACCCTGGTCGGAATACTCCAACGGCCGAGCGACTACAGCCCCTACAACCGGCCCGATTTGGTGGTGCAGAGGCGTGACTATGTCTTGCATCGGATGCTCGCCGAGGACTTCATCGACCAGGAGACTTTCGATGCCGCCATCGGCAAGCCGCTGCAGGTGCGCAGCGCCAGCCGCGAGCGCCAGCTGGCGCCCTACTTCGCCGAGGAGATCCGCAAGGGCCTCGAAGCGCGCCACGGCGCCAAGGCGGTTTTCGAGCAGGGCCTCCAAATCCAGACCACGCTCGACCGGCGAATTCAAGCGGCCGCCGAGGCGGCCCTGCGGTCCGGCCTGGCCAGGCTCGACCACAACAAGGGCTGGCGCGGAGCTCACGATCGCCTCGAGCTCGGCGACGGGGATCCGTCCCTGGCGAGCTGGATCTCGGTGGACTACAAGCCGGGAGCCTGGAACGAGGGCGTCGTGACCGGTTTCGAAGGCGGCAATGCACGGGTGCGAATCGGAGAACGAGACTACCTGCTGCGACCCGAGGGGATGAAATGGACCCGGCGGGCGCGTCCTCGCGACATCCTGGCGATCGGCGACGTCGCCTGGTTCAGGCTCCCTGACGAAGCGGGGTCGGGTCAGGTTTTTCTGGAGCAGGAGCCCGAGCTGGAGGGCGCGGCGCTGGTGATCGAGTCCGCGACCGGCGCCGTCCGCGCGATGGTCGGTGGCTGGAGCTTCGAGGACAGCAAGTTCAACCGGGCCACCCAGGCCCGCCGTCAGGTGGGATCCGCGTTCAAGCCGTTCGTCTTCGGAGCGGCGCTCGAGGCCGGCTTCACGCCCGCGGACACCTTCTTCGACGGCCCGGCCGCGTTCCCGGGACCGACCAACGAGCCGACCTACAGCCCGCGCAACTTCTATCGCACCTACTACGGCATCGCCACCATGAGAAGGGCGCTCGAGCTTTCAATGAACGTCACCGCGGTCAAGGTCCTCGATCTGGTCGGGGTGGAGCAGGTGATCGACTTTGCCCGCCGATCCGGAATCGAGTCCGAGATGCCGCCCTTTCCCAGCCTGGCGCTCGGGACCGCTGATCTCACGCCGCTGGAGCTGACCGCGGCATATGCCTCGTTCCCGAATCAGGGCATCTATGTTCAGCCCTATCTGATCGAGAGCGTCGGTCTGCCGGACGGGCGCGTTCTGGAAGAGCACTCTACGCAAGCCCGCAAGGCTATGGAGCCCCAGATCGCCTACCTGCTGACCAACCTGCTCGCGGGCGTCGTCGATCGGGGTACGGCGACCCTGGTCAAGGAGTTCGACCTCGATCTGGGCGGCAAGACCGGCACGACCGACGACTTCTCCGATGCCTGGTTCGTCGGTTTCAGTCCGCGCTACACGATGCTCACTTGGGTCGGCTACGACCTCAAAAAGCGAATCGGCAAGAACATGACCGGCGCTGTGGCCGCCCTGCCGATCTGGAAAGAGCTCATCGCGGCGGGCCTGCGCGACGGCTGGCTGACCTCCGAGGAGCGATTCAGCCGGCCGCCCGGTCTGTCCGACCTCGATGTCGAGTACTTCTCCGGCCTGGTGGCTCGGCCGGATTCGGAAAAGATCATTCACGAGGTCTTCATCCAAGGTACGGAGCCGGTCCTGCAGTACGATCCGAACTGGCAAAAGGTCTTCGTGCTGCCCTGGTACCAGCAGCGCGCCTACTACGTCGCCAAGGCCCGCGAGCGTATGCCCGAGGACGTCGAGGACTGGACGGCGATCCTCGAAGCCTGGGAAGAATAAACAAAATTCTAAACTTGACCCGATTCAATGAAAGCCGGTACAGTCGAGGGGACGTCCCCGCCGATCACTCGCACTCGGCTAACTGCCCTTATCTAAAAGAGTTTCTCTCTGGAGGCCTGTCCCAAATGCCTAGAATCCGAATCACTCTCGCTTTCCTCGCCGCCACTCTGTCCAGTCTTCCGGTTCTGGCTTTTTCCGAGAGCCGCGTCGAGTCCTTCATCATCAGCGACGGCAAACACCCGGCCGCGTATCAGCACGCGTTCGTCGTGCCCCAGGACAGCGCAGGTGACGTGTACGCCTGCATGGGATACGGCACCGACGGCAAGAACGCCGATACCGGCTCCTTCCGAGGAACGGTGCGGATCAGCCGGCTCGATCCCGATACCGGCGAGGTCGCCGTCCAGAAGCTGCGCAAGCGCGGGAGCCTGAGCAAGAACAAGTGGCTTCGCTGCGTCCATGCCGGACCGGTTCGGCAGGGCGACACGGTGGTGTGGGAGTATCAATTCCTGGGATTCCCCCGTCCGCGTGGTGCCGCGATTCACATTCGCAGCAGTATCGGCACGGATCGGATGCTGATCAGCAAGATCCGCGGCCCCGAGGCCACAGGAAGTCTCGGCGAACCGACCGAGGTCCATCATCGAGTCCGGACCAATGCGACCGGAGCCGGCAAGCATCCGAAGACCTGGCAGCAGGCCTTTGTCGTGGCGGCCACCCACGTCGCGGAACGGGTCGAGCTCTGCTTCGGATACGGCAACGACTTCAAAAAGGACGGCACGGGTTCCTTCCGGGCCACGGCCGAGATCACTCGCACCGATCCCGACACCGGAGAGGTCACGGTCCAGAGAATCAAAGGCGAAGATGACCTGACCGAGAACAAAGCCAAGAGTTGCCGCGATATCGACCGGGTGCGCCTCGGGGACACGTTGGTCGTCGACTGGGAGTTTTTCGGCTTCCCGAGGATCCGGGACGACATCTGGCAGACCAAGATCGGAATCGGGCCGCGGGTGATGGCGAATCGAGAGATCTACGGACCGGCGCCCCCTCCACCCGCACCGCCGGCACCTGGACCGGGAGGCGGCCCGGGTCCGGACGATGATCCGTTCCCCAACCCCGGTGGCAACATCTCGGCAGCGGATCAGATCGCGGTGTCCTCACTGATGTACAAATCCGTGAGAACCCAGCTCTGGCGGTTCAAGGGCAATCAGCCGGAACGCTGGACGGTCATCGGGCCAAAGACCCAGCTCGGCACGGGTCTCGGTGGCGTCAACCCGAACACGACCGGCTACGGCGCCACGATTGCGGCCGCCGTTGCGGACTACGAACGGAAGATGGGCAAACTGCCCGCGGGCAGCGGCATCAGCGCGAGCGACGTCTCGTCCCTGGAGTGGTACCAGAAGATGAACACCGCGGGCGGTCCCACCTCGATCCGGCGGGACGGTGGCGGCGGCTTCCACGGCGAGTACTACCGGCCTGGCCCGGGCTCGGTCGTGATTGGAGGCTTCGGCGGAATCACCGCTGTGGTCAACTGGTTCAAGTCGCAGGGACTCTAGGTCCGCGGCTCGCGCGAGCGATCTCAGAGCCGGAGCGGTCCTTGTGACCGCTCCGGCCTTTTTCTTGCCCTCGGTAAGAGCCGGGAGGTTTCGAAGTCCAGGTCCGAAAACGGCCAGACTCGGGCGCGCCCGGCGTGTAGGCTCGTGCAGCCAACCGAAGGAATGGAGATGCGACTCGACCCAGGAATCTGCGAACGCGCCCGGCTCTCGCGTGATGCCCGCTTCGACGGCCGGTTCTTTGTCGGCGTGGTGACGACCGGGATTTTCTGCCGCCCGATCTGCCCGGCCTCACCTCCACGAGCCGCCAACGTGCGCTACTTCCCCTCCGCGGCGGCGGCGACGCGCGCCGGGCTGCGCCCGTGTCTGCGCTGCCGGCCGGAGGCG
>CALZIK010000118.1 GCA_945787635.1 Thermoanaerobaculia bacterium
GCGGCTGCGTAGATGCGACTCGCCAACCGGCTGAACGGCAGCGACTGCATCCAGATCGTTCCGGGGCCGGTAAGCGCCGCATAGAAGAGGCCTTCACCGCCGAACAGCGCGGTTTTGATACCAGGTACTGTTTGGATGTCGTAGTTGACGCCTTCGTCGAAGGCCACGAGACAGCCGGTGTCGAGACGCAGGGTCTCACCGGCCTTGAGCTCGCGCCTCACGACCGTGCCTCCGGCGTGAGCGAAAGCCAGGCCGTCGCCCTCGAGCTTTTGGAGGATGAAGCCCTCGCCCCCGAAGAGCCCGGCGCCGAGGCGCTTCTGGAAGGCGATGCCGACCGCGATGCCCTTGGCTGCGCACAAGAACGCGTCCTTCTGGCAGAGCATCGTGCCGTGGATCTTGAGATCGATGGGCACGATCGAGCCCGGATAGGGCGACGCGAAGGCCACCACTTGCCGAGTCGAGGCGCCGTTTCCGAAGAGCGTCATGAACAACGACTCGCCGGTGAGAATGCGCTTGCCGGCGCCCAGGAGCGCGCCCATAAAGCCCCCGCCCTGGCTCTTGGCGGAACCGTCGCCAAAGATGGTCTCCATCTCGATGCCCGGGTCCATGTACATGAAGGAGCCCGCTTCCGCGACGCAGGCCTCGCCGGGATCGAGCGTGATCTCGACGAACTGCATCTCCTCACCATGGATTTCGTAGTCGATTTCGTGCGCCTGCTCCGCGCCATGCGGCGGAGGTGGAGGGACGGCGCCGACAACCCTTGAGAATTCGGCTCGGCTTCCGATCGGCGCCCATTCGGTCATGCCGGGACCGTAGACCACCGCATTGCTCGCGAGTTGGCCGCTGCCGAGTTTGTGCGCGACCTCCTGTTGGGTGTACGGGCCCTCTTGCTTTCCGTTGACGGCTACGTGCCATACCTTGTCACTCATCAGAATCTCCTGGCCGCCTCGCGGCTTTTTGGGTTGATCTTCTTCCAGACCTCGGACTCTACCGCTGACGCGGGCCACAGTCACGAGCGCTCGCGACCCGATTGGGTGTTCTGTCGGTCACGCCGTGTCAGTGCCCGGCTTCTGGGTCATGGCCTTTCGAATCGTCTCGATTCTCTCCACCGTCGCCGCGTAGCCGATGTCGAGAATCGTGCCCAGATGCTTGGTATCGAACAGGCCGAATCGACTCAACTCCTCGGGACAGATGAAAACGTCGCACTCATGAAACTTAGCCTTCGAGCTGAAGTACATACCCACCTCGATGGCTCGATGAGAGACCGCGAGCGAGTTCTTGAGCGCCGACCGATCGACCTGTCGCAGGGGACTCGCGTAGACGCCGATCAACACATCGCAGAGCATCCTGATCGGTTCGACCGGAAAGTTATTGATGATGCCGCCGTCGGAGAACCAGCGGCCGTCGATCTCGGTCGGAGTGAAGACCATGGGAATCGAGGACGAGGCCAGGACCGCCGGTATCAAGGAGCCTGAGGTGAAGATCTCGAGCCGCGCGTTGACGATGTCGGTCGCGGTCAGAAAGAGTCGCTTGGGCAACGCCTCGAAGGAGTTCTCGGGAAGGTACTCGAGAAAGTCGGCCACGGATTTTCCGGTATCGATGAAGCCGGGCTTGCCGAGGGCGAACTTCGACAGCTTGAACGGACTTTTTACCTTGAAGAACTCGAGCATCTTCTCGGACGAGTAACCCGCGGCGTAAAGCGCTCCGACGATCGCGCCGGAGCTGGTCGCCGAAATGCAGTCCGGCGACAGGCCGTACTCGTCGAGGGCCTTGAGCACACCGATATGAGCGATGCCTCGGCTCCCGCCGCCGGAGAGGACGATGCCGAGACGGTGTTTCATGCGTTGTCCGACTTCCTTACTCTACCGGAGTGGCAGTGACTCGATGGGGGATCCTTCGCAACAGCGTCTTCGGCGTTGCGAGTCGTTGTCCCACGCGGCGAGCCAGGTATCGACCGATGCTGATCGAGGCCGTAGCGGCGGGGGACGGGGCATTGAGCAGGTGGGTCGAGCACTCGGCGTCGAGAATCCGGAAGTCATCGACCAGGGCTCCCGAGGGCAGCACCGCCTGGGCTCGGATGCCGCAGCCGGCCCATTGGACATCTTCGAGCCGCAGGTCGGGAAGAAGCCTGCGCAGGGCCGAAACGAAGGCGCGCTTGCTCAGCGAGCGCAGAACCTCGAACGCCGTAGTGCGTGGAAAGCTCCGTGCCAGCTTCCAGAGGCCGCCATAGGTGATCGAATCCAACGTGTCTCGCAGCGAGAAATTGAAGCGGCGGTAGCCCTCCCGGTGGAGAGCCAGAACCGCGTTCGGACCGGCTTCCCGTCGCCCGTCGATCGTCCGAGTGAGATGTACACCGAGAAACGGCAGCCGCGGGTCGGGCACCGGATAGATCAGGTTGCGCACGAGATGCCGGGCCTCCACGCGCAACTCGTGGTACTCACCGCGAAAGGGCAGAATGCGAAGCCCCGGGTCGCAACCGCACAGTCGGGCCAGCCGATCGCTTTGCAAACCCCCGCAGTTGACCAGGTGCCTGCAGACAAACTCCCGGTCCCCCGCCATCACGAGAAGACCCGGCGGTTGTCTCCGAACCGCTCGCACTCGCGACGAGGTGTGGATGTCTCCTCCGGCTGTTCCGATGTCTTCGGCGAACGCCCGTGCCACAGCTCGAAAGTCGACGATTCCGGTCGCGGGCACCCATAGTGCCGCAAACCCGGCCGCGTGCGGTTCGTACTCGTGGATCTCGCCGCCGCTCAGGCGCCGCAGACCGGCGAGGCCATTGGCGCGTCCGCGGCGCTCTAGTGTCTCGAGCGCCGGGATCTCTTCCTTGTCGATGGCGACCACGAGCTTTCCGCAACGCTCATGTGCGATCGCTCGGCTCTCACAGTAACGGTAGAGTGCGCTGCTGCCCGCGAGGCAGTTTGTGGCCTTGAGTGAGCCGGGCTTGTAGTAGAGCCCCGAGTGGATCACTCCGCTGTTGTGTCCCGTTTGATGCCGCGCCACTTCGGGCTCGGCCTCGAGGACGGCGACCCGGTAGTGATGGGCGGTGACCAGGGCTCGGGCCGTGGCGAGCCCCACGATTCCCCCGCCAACGACGGCTACGTCGTAGGTTTCGGCCGACATGGCAGCAGACTACGTCCCTTCGACGCGATCAGGAAGGCCGAAGAGGCACGCAGAGACGATTAGCGGGTGGCCGCGGGCGCGGCCACCCGAGCCCTCAGCCTGCCGCCACCGGGATCATCTCGATCAGCTCTCTGACCGACTCCGCGCTGTTGTGGAAGGCGGCGCGCTCCTCGTCGGTAAGGGCGATCTCGACGATCTTCTCCATGCCTCGGCGTCCGAGCTGCACCGGCACTCCGACGTAGGTCCCGGAGATCCCGTACTCGCCTTCGAGATAGGCGGCGCAGGGCAGTATCTTGTGCTTGTCCTTGAGAATGGCCTCTGCCATCTCGGCGATCGCCAGGCCCGGAGCGTAGTACGCCGACCCCGTCTTCAGGAGTTTGACGATCTCCCCGCCACCTTTGCGGGTGCGCTCGATGATCGCATCGACACGGTCGTGAGGCATCAGCTTGGTGATCGGTATGCCGGCCACGGTCGAATACCGCGCTAGCGGCACCATGCTGTCGCCGTGACCTCCGAGAACGAAGGCGTGGGTGTTCTCGACCGAGACACCCAGCTCCATCGCGATGAAGGCGCGCATCCGGGCAGAGTCCAGGATGCCCGCCATGCCGATGACCCGTTCGCGGGGGAATCCAGAGGCTCGGCGAGCGACCTCGCACATGGCGTCCAGCGGGTTGGTCACCATGATGATGACGGCATCGGGTGAGACCTCGGTGGCCTCACGGATACAGGCCTCGACGATCTCGAGGTTCTTGTAGAAGAGATCGTCACGGCTCATGCCGGGCTTGCGGGCCAGACCCGCGGTCATCACGATGAGCGCCGAATCAGCGGTATCCTCGTAGCTATTGGTGCCGAGGACGGTCGAGTCGAATCCGAAGATCGGAGACGACTCGAAGCTGTCGAGGGCCTTTCCTTGAGGCACCCCCTCCAGGATGTCGACCAGGACGACGTCACCGAGCTCCAGCCGGGCGATGTTGAAGGCGGCGGTCTCACCTACGTGGCCGGCTCCGATGACGGTGATCTTGTTTCTCATGGGTTCTCCTTCTGGTTGCTTGATCGACGACGTTGTCGGCTATGCGGGGACGGGCTGTTTTGTCGACTTCTTCGTCTCTCCCGCGGCGCGCAGCTCGAGCGGGACGAAGGCGCGCTTTGCCTCGCCGACGTAGATCTGGCGTGGTCGTGCGATCTTGGCCTTCGGATCCTCGCGCATCTCTTTCCACTGGGCGATCCACCCGGGCAACCTTCCGAGGGCAAACATCACGGTGAACATGTCGGTCGGAATGTTCATCGCGCGGTAGAGAATGCCGCTGTAGAAGTCGACGTTCGGGTAGAGCTTGTGGTCGATGAAGTATGAGTCGCTGAGAGCAACCTCTTCCAGCTTCTTGGCAATGTCCAGCAGCGGGTCGTCGACGCCCAACTCGCGCAGGACGTCGTCGGCCGCCGTTTTCAGGATCTTCGCGCGCGGGTCGAAGTTCTTGTAGACGCGATGGCCGAAGCCCATCAGTCGGAAAGGCGAGTTCTTGTCTTTGGCCATGTTCACGAACTTGCGATAGTCGCCGCCGTCGTCGCGAATGGCCTGCAGCATCTCGATGACCTTCTGGTTGGCGCCGCCGTGGAGTGGACCCCAGAGCGCGTTGACGCCGGCTGCGATGGCCGCGAACAGGTTGGACTGGCTGGAGCCGACCATTCTGACCGACGAGGTGCTGCAGTTTTGCTCATGATCGGCATGCAAAATGAGTAGCAGGTTGAGGGCGTTGTCGAGCACCGGCGAAACGAGGTAGGGCTCGGCCGGCACCGCGAACATCATGTGAAGGAAGTTCTCGGTGTAGCTCAGGTCGTTTCGGGGGTAGACGAACGGCTGTCCGACGGATTTCTTGTAGGAGAACGCCGCGATGGTCTTGGCTTTCGCGAGCAGCCGAATGATGTTGAGGTCGATCTCGTCTTGATCGCCGCTCCAGGGGTAAAACGCCGACAGCGATGCCAGCATCGCGGAAAGAACCATCATCGGATGGGCGGAGAGCGGAAAGTCCTTGAAGAAGTCCTTCATCTCCTCGCGGATCATCGCGTGGTATGTCAGATCCTTCTGGAACCGGGTCAGCTCCTCCGGGCTCGGCAGGTGGCCGTAGATGAGCAGGAAGCAGACCTCTTCGAAACCCGCCGACTGCGCGACCTCTTCGATCGGGTAGCCGCGGTAACGCAGGATCCCTTTCTCACCGTCGATGAAGGTGATGGTGCTCAGACACGAGCCGGTGTTGCCGTAGCCGGGATCGAGCGCGATGGCGCCGGTCGTCGACCGTAAGGCGCTGAAATCGACGCCGATCTCGTTTTCCGTTCCGACGGTGACCGGGAACTCGTATTCGCTACCGTTCAGGGTTAATTTGGCCGGCTGCATGGGGTACCTCCTTCACCACGTGTGGCAGAGTTGAATTGCCATTTCGTCTAGCGTGAAAACACGCTGCTTTCGCCCTTGGGCGGCCCGACGGGCTGGGCCAGGGTCCTGCAGGGATCCTCGGCGTTGGCCGTCCTCGCCGTTACCGGGTCAACCCTTTTCTATTGGCAAAGCCCAGCGCGCACCACACCCCGCGGGGTGGCGGGATCCGCCCCCCGGAAAACCGCCCCAACGGGTGGTGTGCTGGCCGGGTAGGGTTCCTATACTTCACCAGGTTAAATAGTTTCGGGCGGTTAACTAAATGGCCTGGCAAGAACCCAACGCTGCGCCTGCCGCCGCCGAGAGAGGCAACGGTAGGCCCGAAACCACGAACGGCGAGCTGTTCGGGTTGATTCGCCATTCCCACATCTTCGGCGCGGCTGTCCGGGAGATCCTGGAGATCAAGCTGCTCGAGGAGGTCGGCGCCGATCACATCTCGCTGCCGCAGCTGCATCTGCTCCAGCTCATCACCCTCAACGGCAAGCACCAGATCGGTCAGATCGCCGATTTTCTGGGTGTCTCGCCTCCGGCGGCGACCAAGAATGTCGACAAGCTCGAGCGCCTCGGGCTGGTCGCGCGGACGCCCTCTCGAAGCGACCGTCGCGCGACGCTCCTGGCCACGAGCCGCAAGGGGCGCCGCTTGGTCGAGCGGTACGAAAAGCTCAAGCTGAAGCGGCTCGAGCCGGTGCTCGAAACCTTCAGCACCGAGGAGCGTGCCCAATTCACGCGCCTGCTCGAGCGCTTCGCGGTGGCGCTGATTCGGAGCGAAGGCAAGGTCGAAGGGCTCTGCCTTCGCTGCTCCGCCTACTTCGATGCCCACTGTCCGGTCCGACACTTCCACAACGGCTGCCCCTACCAGAAGCTCGCCGCGAGCCCGCCGCCAGGCACCCGACAGATAGAGGCCTGAGCCAAACCGAGGAGCACGAGGTCACGCAAATGCAGTATTGGCGAACCCCCCTCGACGCCGAGACGATTGCAAGTCATGAGGGAGAGGTCTTCATCGTCGAGGACCGGTGCAAGGGCTGCGCCTGGTGCGTCGAGTACTGCCCGTGTGACGTCCTGGTGATGTCCGAGGCCTTCAATCGCAAGGGCTATCACCCGCCCGAAGTCGTCAAGCGCGGCGAATGCGTCAACTGCAACCTATGCGAGATGATCTGTCCCGAGTTCGCGATCTTCAGTGTCGCCGCCGAGACTTTGCGGGATTCGGCTTCGACGTCTTCGGCTCAGGACTCCGGGCGCGGGCGACCGAATCAGGAGGTGTCGTCGTGAAGGCGGATCCCATTGGCGTTCTGACGGGCGCCCACTATCTGGACGGCGATTTCGCTTGCGGCGAAGGTGCGATGGCGGCCGGTTGCCGGTTCGTCGCCGGCTATCCGATCACGCCGTCGACCGAGGTCGTGGAACGGATTTCGCGGCGGTTCCCGACGATGGGCGGGACGTTCATTCAGATGGAAGACGAGTTGGCCTCGATGGCGGCGGTGGTCGGAGGTTCGTGGACCGGTACCAAGTCGATGACGGTTACCAGCGGTCCCGGCTTCAGCCTGATGATGGAGAACATCGGCCTGGCGGCGATGATGGAGACGCCCTGCGTGGTCGTCAACGTCCAGCGTGGAGGGCCCTCGACCGGTCTTCCGACGATGGTCGGACAGGCGGATGTGATGCAGGCGCGCTGGGGTTCGCACGGCGACTACGAGATCATCGCCATGTCGCCGCAGTCACCGCAAGAGGCCTTCGATCTGACCATCGAGGCTTTCAATCTGTCGGAGATCTATCGGGTTCCGGTCATGTTTCTGATGGACGAGATCGTCGGACACATGACCGAGCGGGTGGTGATTCCGCCGGCGGACGAGATCGAGGTCGTCCCTCGCGCCTTGACAGGAAAGACCCCTGAGGAGTTCGAGCCCTATCAGATCAACGGCAAACCGACGCCGGAGTTCGCTCGGGCCGGCGACGGCTATCGTTTCCACACCACCGGCCTCACCCATGACGAGCGCGGGTATCCGGAGATGAGTGTCGAATGCCAGGAGCGTTGCGTACGCCGTCTGCTGGAGAAGATCACCGACAACGCTGATCGGATCGTGCGCTTCGAAGAGGAAGCGACCGATGATGCGGAGGTTGTCGTCGTTACCTATGGCATTACTGCTCGAGTGGCGAGGTTGGCGATCGACATGGCGCGCCGGCGGGGCGTGAAGGTCGGCTCGGTTCGGCTGATCGTGATCTGGCCGTTCGCGGAGAAGCTCATTCGCGAGTTGGCCGGCAAGGTCCGCGCATTGGTGGTGCCCGAGATCAATTACGGCCAGCTGGTGCTCGAGGTCGAACGCTGTGCCGCGGGCAAGTGCGCGGTGCTGCCGGTCTCCCACGGCGGCGGCAGCGTGCACGATCCAGCCGTGATAGCCGAGGTCATCGTCAAGGCCGCCGCGGAGGCGGCGTGAGAGAACCATGAGTAAAGACAAGGTAGGCACGAGAACCGACTTCCCACCGACGCCTCCGGAGTTTCTTCCGGAGCAGCAGCCGGATCACCCAGTCACACCGTATCTGCGCATGGAGCGGATCCCTCACGTCTGGTGCCCAGGCTGCGGCATCGGCACGGTGGTCAAGTGCTTCGCGACCGCCCTCGAGCGCAGTGGGGCGGATCTGGACAAGGTCTCAGTGGTTTCCGGCATCGGCTGCTCTGGGCGCGCGGCCGGTTACCTCAAGCTGGATGGTTTCCACACCACCCACGGTCGGGCCATCCCCTTCGCCACGGGCTTGAAGCTCGGCCGGCCCGAGCTCGAAGTCGCGGTGTTTTCCGGCGATGGCGATCTTTCCGGGATAGGTGGCAACCACTTTATTCACGCTGCCCGGCGCAACATGGACCTGCTCGTGATCCTGATCAACAACTTCATCTACGGCATGACCGGTGGCCAGAACGCGCCAACCACTCCCCTGACGGCCAAGTCGTCGACCATGCCGTTCGGCAACTTCGAGGCGCCGTTCAACATTCCGCATCTGGCGGCATCGTGCGGAGCGCCCTACGTCGCGCGCTGGACCTGCCTGCACATCCGGCGGCTGACCTGGGCGATGGAGGAAGCGCTCGACCGCAAGGGATTTCGTCTGATCGAGGTCATCGCTCCCTGCCCGACCCTCTATTCCCGCCTCAACAAACTGGGCACCGGCTTGAACGGCATGCGCTTCTACCACGACAACGCCGAGATCAGGCACGGCGCCGACACACGTGAGCTCGACATCGATTTCCAGAAGTCGATCACCTGCGGCAAGTTCGTCGACGAAGAGCGGCCCACCTTTTTGGACCAGATGAACGAACACTACGGCCAGGTCCTGGGCGAGAAGTACGTGCCTATGTCTCCGGAGGGAGGTTGGTTGCATGGCTAGCGCGGCAAGCGAGCGCACCGAGATCCGCATTACTGGCTTTGGCGGTCAGGGTGTCGTCCTGGCGGGCCACATCATCGGCCACGCTTGCGCGATCAACGCGGGGATGAATGCCACCATGATCCAGAGCTTCGGCCCCGAAGCGCGCGGCTCGGCCTGCAGCTCGACGCTGGCCGTGTCCAAGAGCGAAGTTCTCTATCCCTATATCGGCCGGCCCGACATCCTGGTGGCGATGTCGTCCGAGGGCTACGAGAAGTATCGAGACGAACTCAAGGACGACGGCACCTTGATCTATGAGCAGGATCTGGTCCAGCCTAGGGTCAAGAAAGGGCAGCGTTCGAGCTGCGTGCCGTCCACGCGTATCGCCGAGTCGTTGGGTCGAGCGATCGTCCAGAACATCGTCATGGTCGGGTTCTTCGGAGCCGTGACCGGTCTGGTCCCTCGCGAGGCGTTGAGTGAAGCGGTCCTGCATTCGGTGCCTCCCGGCACCGAGAAGCTCAACCTGTCGGCCTTCGATCGGGGTTTCGAGTACTTCGAGGAGGCTGTCCGGCAGTCGGTTCTCGAGGTCCATCGTCCGCCACTGGAAGGAGTTCCGGCATGACCGAGGCGCCATCGGCCCGCGGCCGCGAGCCGTCCTGGCTGGACGGCGCGGAGCTCTGGGTTCCGGAGCTTCAGGCCGAGCCGTACGATATTCGAGCCATCGATCCCTCACCGTGCACTCAGGCTTGTCCCGCCGGCATCAACGTCAAGTCCTATGTCTCGTTGATCGCCGAAAGCCGCTTCGCCGAGGCCCTGGAAGTAGTCCGTGAGAGCTGTCCGCTGCCGGGCATTTGCGGCCGCATCTGCCACCATCCGTGCGAGCCTGCCTGCAAACGCTCAGAGATCGACGAGCCGGTCGCCATTCGGGCGCTCAAGCGTTTTGTCGCCGACCTCGAGCTCGAGTTGCCGCTGCCCGAGCCGCCGCCACCGCCAGACAAGAAAGACCGGGTCGCGATCATCGGATCCGGACCCGCGGGTCTGACCGCGGCCTACGATCTGCGCCTAGCGGGATACCCGGTGACCGTCCATGAAGCCGCGCCCGAGCCCGGAGGCATGCTCCGCTACGGCATCGCCGACTACCGACTCCCGGTCGAGGTTCTCGACCGGGAGATCGCGGTTCTCGCCCGCGCCGGAATCGAGATTCAAACCGACCATCGCATCGGTTCGGGCACCGAGCTCGAGTCCCTCCTGGACGGCTGCTCCGCCGCCCTGTTCGCGGTCGGCGCCCAGCGAGGTCGGCGCTTGGGGCTCGAGGGCGAAGATGAGTGTTGCGAGGTCGAGGACGCCCTTTCCTTCTTGCGCCGGGTCAATAGCGGGGACCACGAACCGGTGACGGGCCGTGTGCTCGTCATCGGAGGCGGTTCGACGGCGATAGAGGCCGCCCGCGCGGCGCTGAGGCTCGGGGCCGAATCGGTCGAGATCGTCTACCGGCGCGCTCGGGCCGAGATGCCCGCGGACGAGGAGGAAAAGGAGATCGCCGAGGAAGAGGGCATCGGACTGCGCCTCCTCAGCGCTCCTGCGAGGCTTGTGATCCGTGATGGCGGGCTCGAGGGCCTCGAGTGTCTGAGGGTGGCACTGGGAGAGCCCGACGCCAGCGGCCGACGCCGGCCGAATCCCATTCCGGGAAGTGAGTTCGTGCTCGCTGCCGATCGGATCTTTGCCGCCATCGGCCAGGAGGCTGTGCTCGACTTTCTGCCCGAGGACGTAGCCGCTCGCGTCGCCGAGCGCGGCCTGATCCGGGTGGATCCCACGACCACGATGACCGCGCTCCACGGTGTCTTCGCAGCCGGCGACGTCGTCAGCGGTCCTTCGACCGTGATCGACGCCATCGCCGCGGGGCACCGCGCGGCAGCGGCCATGCGCCATTTTCTGGAAGACGGTCGGCCGCTGATCGAGGCGGATTCCAAGGGCCTTGCGGAGGCCGTGGAGTACGAGGTGCCAGCGGCGCCGCCGGCTCTCGCGGGGCGCCGCCGGCCGGTTCATTCGGGAATCGTCTCGGGACGCGAGTTCGACGAGGTCGAGCTCGCCTTCACCCCGGAAGCCGCGGTGGCCGAGGCGCAGCGCTGCATGCGCTGCGGTCCCTGCAGCGAGTGCCTGATCTGCGCCGCCTCTTGCGGTCGTCGTCACATCACGCTGCGCTCTGCCGGAGTCGAACCGGGAAGGCAGTCCGAGCGGTTCGCGGCTCTGCTGCGCGCTCCGGCGCGCGTCGCGGGAAGCCTTGACAGCCGGAGTGGCCGAGCCGTAGCCCGGTTGCTGCCGGCGCACGACGTCGAGCCGGGCGCCGGGTTGGAGGTCGAGCTGGCGCCCAACCGCATTTCGATCGAGGAGGACTATTGCCGCGGCTGCTCGCGCTGCATCGAGGTCTGTGCCTTCGAGGCCATTCACCTCGTCGATCCCAAGGCGGCCGAAACCGCCGTCAGGGTCGAGCCGGCGCTGTGCCGAGGGTGCAATCTCTGCGTTGCGGTGTGTCCGACCGACGCCGCTGTGCCCACGACGGTCGCTCCGGGTTGGTGGGGCACTCGCCTCGAGGACCTCTATCCGCCGCTGCTGGCGTTCTCGTCGGAGTCGCCGCTGGTCGTGTTCGCCTGCCAGCGCCGGGTCGAGAGCGTGCGCCAGGCCCTCGACCGGGATCGACTCGAGCCTCCCCTGGCGCACCTGGTGCCGGTGCGCTGCGCCGGCCAGCTCGACGCGGGAGCGCTGCTCGAGCTCTATCGCCACGGCGCTGGCGGCTTCGTGGTCGCCGGCTGTTTGAGCGGAAGCTGCCGCTACGGATTCGGTCCGCAGCTCGCCGCCGAGCAGCTGCTGCGCATGCGCAAGCTACTGGCCGCTCTCGGCGCAGATCCCGATTGCGTCGCCGGGGACTGGGCGGGCGAGGGCGATACTGACCCATTCGATCTCCGGGTACTGGGGATCGCACCGGATTCCAGCACTGCGGTGAGACGCCCTGGCCGGCCGGGGCAGGGAGACCAGGAGTCATGCGCGAGCTAGCGAACTTGAGGAAAGAGACCCATGCGGCGCTGTGCCTCGCCTGTGGCAAGTGCAGCACCATGTGTCCGCTGTCGCCGTCGGGATGGTTTTCAGCCGCCCGCATGGTGGCGATCCGCGATCCCGAGTCGGAGATCGTCCGGGAAGACGGCGGCCAGGCCCACTCGCTCGATGCCTGTCTCACGTGCGGCTCATGCGAAGTCCGGTGCCCCGAAGGCGTGCACTTCGTTGATTTCGTGCGCGGCGTGCGTGCGCTCGCTCCAGCCGGCCAGCGCCGGTCTTGCCCGCACGGCGAGATGCTGCAGTCGGCCGCCCGGGTGATGGCGGGCAAGAAAGCGCCGCAGCGCGACTTTGCCTGGCTCGAGAACGGCCAGGAAAACGACCTCGAGATCGCCGAAGAGGGCGAGGTCGCGCTTTTCGTCGGCTGCCTGCCCTTCTATGACATTCTCTTCGGTCGCGAGCTCGGCCTGGAAACGGTCGAGATCGCGCGCGCGGCGATCCGGATTCTCAACCACGTCGGCATCCGGCCGGTGCTGTTGTCCGAGGAGCGCTGCTGCGGCCACGATCTGCTCTGGAACGGAGAGCAAGAGGCTTTCGAGGCTCTGGCCGGCGCCAACGCCGCCGCCTTCGAGGCACGCGGCGTCAGACACATTGTCACCACCTGCGCCGAGTGCTGCCGGACCTGGCGTCTGGACTACCCGGAAGCGGCGCCGGACTACCAGCCCAAGATTCAGCACATGTCCGAGTTCATGGCCGAGAAGATCGAGGCCGGCGAGATCCAGTGGCGTGGCGAGGCCTTGGGCACGATGACCTTTCAGGATCCTTGCCGACTTGGGCGCCACCTGGGAGTCACCGACGCCCCCCGGCGAGTGTTGGCGAGCTTTGGAGACGGGACCGGCGAGAGCCGTTTAGTCGAAATGGGCAAGGTCGGAGTCGACGCCCAGTGCTGCGGAACGTCGGGCTTCATCCACTGCGATGCCAATTCGAAGAGGCTCCAGTCCGAGCGCCTGCGGTCCGCGGCCGCGACCGGTGCCGACACGCTGGTGACGGCCTGCCCCAAGTGCCTTATCCACTTCCGTTGTGCCCAGAGCGAAGATCGGCGGCGGCATCGTGAGACGCCGGACCTCGGGGTCATGGACCTGACGGTTCTTGCGGCCGCGGCGCTCGACCGGCCGGCGCCCCTTGCCACCGAGACCACAACCCATCTGGAAGGAGACGCCCTATGAGCGACGAGACACTTCGCATCGGTGTGTTCGTTTGCGACTGTGGCCACAACATCGCCGCCATCGTCGACACCGAGGAGGTGGCCCGGTTTGCGGCCGAGCTGCCCGACGTCGCGACGGTGGTCCGGAATCGCTACACCTGCGCTGACCCCGGCCAGCAGGAGATCCAGAAGGCGATCGCCGAGCACCGGCTCAATCGCGTTGTGATCGCCTCCTGCACGCCCAAGATCCACGAGCCCACGTTTCGCAGCTGCGTCGCCGAGGCCGGCCTGAATCCCTATCTCATGGAGATGGCCAACATCCGCGAGCATTGCAGCTGGGTTCACATGAAAGACCGCGAGGGCGCCACCGCCAAGGCCAAGGATCTGGTGCGCGCCGCCGTCGGTCGGGCCGCCAGGCTCAAGGCGCAGGACGAGAAGACGTTTCCAGTCACCGACGCCGCCCTGGTGATCGGCGGGGGCGTCGCCGGCATTCAGGCGGCGCTGGAGTTGGCGGACGGGGGCCATCAGGTCTATCTGGTTGAAAAGGGGCCGTCCATCGGCGGGATCATGTCGGCACTCGACAAGACCTTCCCGACGATGGACTGCTCAATATGAATCCTAGGTCCTAAGATGATGGATGCCGGTCGGCATCCCCGCATAGAGCTACTGGTCAACTCCGAGGTCGATGACATCACCGGCTTCGTCGGGAACTACCGCGCCACGGTGCGGCGCCGAGCCGAGTACGTCGACGCCGGTGAGTGCACCTCGTGCGGCGACTGCGAGGACGTCTGCCCGGTCGTGGTGCCCGACGAGTATCAACAGGGCCTGTCGTCGCGCAGGGCGATCTACCTGCCGTTTCCGCAGGCGGTTCCCTCTTCCTACTATCTCGACGCCGAGAACTGTCTCGGCTTCAACCCGATCGCCTGCGGCAAGTGCAAGGAGGTCTGCGACAAGAAGTGCATCGACTTCGACGTTCGGGACACGATTCTCGACCTCGAGGTCGGATCGGTCATCGTGGCTACCGGAATGGAGCCCTGGGATCCCCGGCCCTATGACGAATACGGCTACACCCGCTTCGACAACGTGGTGACCGCGATGGAGTTCGAGCGACTGATCTGTGCCGGAGGGCCCAGCGAAGGAGAGCTGGTGCGTTTGTCCGATCGCCGCGTTCCCGAGCGGGTCGGCTTCATTCAGTGCGTCGGCTCGCGATCGCCCAACCGGGGTGTCCCCTACTGCTCGAACATCTGCTGCATGGCGACCATCAAGCAGACCCTCCAGATCGCCGAGCATTACCCGGATAGTCAGCAGAAGGTCTTCTACATCGACATCCGCTCGTTCGGCAAGGGCTTCGAGGACATGTACCGGAGAAGCCGCGAGGAGGGCGTCGACTACATCAGGGGTCTCCCGGGCAGCGTCGAGCGGGATCCGCAGACGGGCGAGCTCGTTGTAGAGGTCGAGAACACCCTCAGTGGTCGGCGCGAACAGCATCGCCTCGACATGCTCGTTCTGGCCACTGCTCTGGTTCCCAGGAAGTTCTCGAGGAACGGCGATGGCAAACGCTCGATCGACGAGATCCTCAGCCTCTCGCACACCTCGGACGGTTTCGTCATGGAAGCCCATCCAAAGCTCAAGCCGGTGGATGCGCCCACCAGGGGCGTCTACTTCGCCGGCTGCGTCGAGTCGCCCAAGGACATCAAGGAAAGCGTCACCCAGGCCGGTGCCGCCGCCATGCGCGCCGGCAACCTGCTCGGAGCCGGGCAGGTTCGAATCGAGGCGATCACCGCCGAGCTGGTCGCCGATCTCTGCGCCGAGTGCAAGATCTGCGCGGCCGTATGCCCGTTCAACGCCATCGTCGAGGCCAACAAGAAAACCGGGCTGCTCCCCGACTTCATCGAGGCGGCCTGTGCCGGCTGCGGCACCTGCGCCGCCGAGTGCCCGTTCGACGCCATCGTGATGCGTCATTTCGAGGACGCGCAGATCACCGCGCAGATCGACGGCATCCTGGCCGACAACCCGATGGAGAAGATCGTCGCGTTCGCCTGCAATTGGTGCTCGTACGCCGGTGGCGACAATGCCGGCACCTCGCGCCTGCAGTACCCGCCGGCGATTCGACTGATCCGGACCATGTGCAGCGGCCGGGTGGATCAGCGCTTCATCTGGCACGCCTTCGAGCAGGGAGCGCCGATGGTGCTGGTCTCGGGCTGCCACTTCTCCGACTGTCACTACATCGACGCGGTGACCTGGACCCAGCGCCGGGTCGAGAAGGTCTGGACCCAGATGGAGAAGCTCGGCATTCGCCCGGAGCGCCTGCAGCTCGAGTGGATCAGTGCGGCGGAGGGGCAGAAGTTCGCCCGGGTCATGCGGGAGCTCGATGAGATGCTCAGGAGCGTCACCGATGAAGAGGTCGCCGAGACGGTGAAGATCCTCGGGAAAAAGAAGCTGAGTGAGCCCAAGAAAGTGCTCGGACCGGCGGCCGCGGTGAACGTTGCGAGCGACGCGGGTGCGACGGTGAGCCCGCCGCCGGCATGAGGAAACGATCATGAGCGCGAACAAGACCTTCTACTGCCTGCGCTGTCAACACCGGTTCCCGGTGGCGCACGACCCGAAGCAGGTCGCCGAGCGAAGTTGTCCAAAGTGCGGCAGCAACAGCGTGCGGCTCGAAACGCCGGCGGCGGTCGCCGCCAAGCAAGAAGGAGACTGATGCGATGTCCGAAGTCATGAGCCGAACCTGGGCGCAGCAGGTGCTCGAGGAGCATCGCGAGCTGCGCAAGAAAAAGGACCGTTTGCGCGAGTACCTCCAGAAGCCACGCCCCGAGGCCGGCACGACCGGCGCCCACACCTGGGCCGCGGAGCTGGCGCGGCAACTGGTGGCCCTCCACGACGAGCTTTTTAGGCACTTCCGCTTCGAGGACGAGGGCGGCATGGTCGAGGAGATCAGGACCAGGCACCCGCGCGCTACCGTCGATGTCGAGCGTCTGGTCGGGGAGCACCCCGAAATGCTGCGTGATATCCGCAAGCTGATGAACGAGGTCTTGACCTACTCCGAAGGCCGCGCGCCCGAGGATCCTTCCCTGCGGTACCGGGTCACGGCTCTGCTCAACCGGCTCGAGCGGCATGAATGCGAGGAGGACTGCATGATCCACGACCTCGAGCTCCTGGATCTGGGTCTCGGCGACTAGTCCTCTCGAGATTCGGCATCCCGTTTCGGCGCGCCGTGTGCTGGTGCTAGAAGGTCCTTCCTGCGTCGGTTCGGCGACGCGAGCCCGCCAGGCCGAGGGCTGCGACACGGTCGTGGCGCAGAGCCGACAGGCGGACGAGGGCAGTGGCCGGCGATTTTCCGGGTCTGCTATCTTGACGATTCAATCTTTGAAGGAAACTCGTGATGAAAGATAGTTTTTCGGCCTCCAAGACCCTGACCGTCGGTGACCGGACCTACCGGGTTGCCCACTTGCCGTCGCTCGAAGCCCAGGGTTTCGACGTCTCCCGGTTGCCGTTTTCGATGCGGATCCTGCTCGAGAACCTGCTGCGCCGCGAGGACGGAGCGGCGGTTCCGGCCGGAGACATCGAGGCGGTGGCGAAGTGGGATCCCGAGGCCGAGCCCTCGGTCGAGATCGCCTTCATGCCGGCTCGGGTCCTGCTTCAGGACTTCACCGGCGTGCCTGCGGTGGTCGATCTCGCCGCCATGCGGGACGCCATGAAAGCCATGGCCGGGGACCCCAATAAGATCAACCCGCTCCAGCCGGCGGAGCTGGTGATCGACCACTCGGTGCAGGTCGACGAATACGGCACCCAGGCCGCGTTTCTGATCAACGTCGAGAAGGAGTACGAGCGCAACCGCGAACGCTATGCGTTCTTGAAGTGGGGCCAGCAGGCCTTCGACAACTTCAAGGTGGTTCCGCCCGGCACCGGGATCGTCCACCAGGTGAACCTGGAGTATCTGGGCCGGGTCGTGATGACCGGTGATGGCGAGGGGGCGTTCGCCTATCCGGATTCGCTGGTCGGGACCGACTCCCACACCACCATGATCAACGGACTCGGCATCCTCGGCTGGGGTGTCGGCGGCATCGAGGCCGAGGCCGCGATGCTCGGCCAGCCGATCTCGATGTTGGTGCCTCAGGTCGTGGGTTTTCGGCTAGTCGGAGAGCTGGCGGCAGGCGCAACCGCGACCGACCTGGTCCTGACCGTCACCCAGATGCTCCGCGAACGTGGTGTCGTCGGAAAATTCGTCGAGTACTTCGGGCCCGGGCTTTCGGAGCTCCCGCTGGCCGATCGCGCCACGATCGCCAACATGAGCCCGGAGTACGGGGCGACTTGCGGCATCTTTCCGGTCGATCAGAGGACTCTCGACTACATGACCTTCACCGGCCGGCCTGCCGAGCTGGTCGCGCTCACCGAGGCCTACATGAAAGAGCAGGGGCTCTTTCACACCGCGGACTCGCGCGAAGCCGAGTACTCGGACACCATGGAGCTCGATCTTTCGACCGTTCTGCCGTCGCTGGCCGGGCCCAAGCGGCCGCAGGACCGGATCCTGCTCTCGGACGTCAAGCGCTCGTTCTTGGGCGATCTCGAGAGCCTCAAGGCGCCGAGTGGCGGCACTAAGTCACCGGCGCTTCGAACGGTCGGCACATGGGAGAGCGAGGGCGGGGTCGCGGTTGCCGAAGCCGATCCCGAGGTGACGGCGAGCGGCGTCAAATGCGAGTGGCGTGACGAGACGTTCGAGGTGCGCGACGGCTCGGTCGTGATCGCGGCGATCACTTCCTGTACCAACACCTCGAATCCGTACGTCATGGTCGGCGCGGGCCTGCTCGCCAAAAACGCCATCGAGCGAGGGCTCGCGTCACGGCCCTGGGTCAAGACCTCGCTGGCTCCGGGCTCGAAGGTGGTGACCGACTACCTCGACGAGGCCGGGCTGACCGAGTATCTCGAGAAGCTCAACTTCCATCTGGTGGGCTACGGTTGCACCACTTGCATCGGCAACTCCGGGCCGCTGCCGCCGCCGATCAAAGCGGCGATCGACGAGGGCAACCTCGTGGCCTGCTCGGTGCTCTCCGGGAACCGAAATTTCGAAGGCCGCATCGGACCCGACGTGCGGGCCAACTATCTGGCTTCACCGCCGCTGGTGGTGGCCTATGCGCTGGCCGGGCGGATCGACATCGACATGGCGACCGAGCCTCTGGGCGACGGCACCGACGGTCCGGTGTTTCTCGCGGACGTCTGGCCGAGCCCCGAGGAGGTGGACCGGGTGGTACGCGAATCTCTGCACGCCGAGATGTTCGAGAAGGAGTACGGTCAGGTGTTCTCGGGCGACGAGCGCTGGCAGGCGATGGAGATACCGACCGGCGCGACCTACGCCTGGGAGGCGGATTCGACCTACGTCAAGCTGCCGCCGTATTTCATCGACATGCCGGCGGAGCCGGCGAAGATCGTCGATCTTTCCGGAGCCCGCTGCCTGGCGCTGGTCGGTGACTCGATCACCACCGATCACATTTCGCCCGCGGGCGCGATCAAGCGCGACTCTCCGGCCGGCAAGTACCTCCAGGAGAAGGGCGTCGCCCCGGTGGACTTCAACTCCTACGGCTCGCGGCGCGGCAACCACGAGGTCATGATGCGCGGCACCTTCGCGAACGTGCGCTTCAGAAACCAACTCGTGCCCTCGCTCGAAGGCGGTTTCACGCTGCACTTCGGCGCGGGGGGCGAAGAGACGCCGATGACGATCTTCGACGCCTCGATGAAGTACCGGGAAGACGGCGTCCCGTCGATCGTTCTGGCCGGCAAGGAGTACGGAACCGGCTCGTCGCGCGACTGGGCCGCCAAGGGACCGATGCTGCTCGGCGTCCGGGCGGTCGTGGCTCAGAGCTACGAGCGCATCCATCGCTCGAACCTGATCGGCATGGGAATCCTGCCGCTCGAGTTCAAGAAGGGCGAGTCGGCCGAGAGCCTGGGCCTGACGGGGAAAGAGGTGTATGCGATCGAGGGGCTGGCGAAGGCCTTCGAAGATGGTTTCGAGAAAGGTGTCGAGATCAC
>CALZIK010000119.1 GCA_945787635.1 Thermoanaerobaculia bacterium
CAGCTCCCGAGATCGGACTTCGAAGTACGGAATCTCGGTGCCGTCCGCCGACACCGCGAAGTGCTGCTCGACTTCGAACTGGCTGCCGTCGAAGGTCGCCTCCTGAGCCTTGATGACCTCCGGCTGCCAGTCGGGCCCGGCGACTCGGTAAAGAGTCGGAGGCGTCGTGAAGCTCTCGTATTCGACGAAGAAGTTGCCGCTCTCGGCATCGACGCTGTCGACGCTCAGGGCGCCGTTGTCCGGAAAGGCGATGGCTTCCCGATCCCAGCCGCCGTCGGCGCTCTCCCTGTACCGATAGAGCTTGCCGCGCACGTTCTCGAGCATGGTGACCAGGATGCCCTGATCGGTCGAGGCGACATCTTCGACCACGGCCTCGGCGGTCGGCTCGACCAGCACGTCGATCGCGCCCGCCACTCCCTCATAGAGCGCCTCCGGAGCCGCTATGACGAGAGTGCCCGGACGCAGGGTCCGTCCGCCCCGCTGCCACTCTTCCTTCAGCGAGAGGATCAGCCTGCCCCGGTAGGCGTCCTCGACTCTTGCCGTTTCCGGCAGCTCGAGCTTGCGAAGCTCGTCGCCGGCCAGGTGATAGCGGGAGGCGCGCCAGAACGTCAGGCCCTCGGTGACGAGATCGATGTTCCCCTCGTCCATGCGAAAGCGGCTGCCTCCCGCCGACACCGAGCTGGTCGCGCCTTCATAGAGCGTTCTGGCCTCAGCCAGCGCCGTGCCGCGCTTCCAGAGCTTGGCGATTCGCGGATAGCCTGACTCGGTCATCGATCCCTCGCCGAAATCCGTCCCGACGAACAGAGTGTCGGCGTCCAGCCAGCCGACCTGGCTCTTGGCTACGGGCAGCTCGAAGCCGCCCTCGACAAAATCGAGCGCAGCCATGTCGTACTCCCGCACGACCGTGGCATCGCCGCCACCCGGGGACAGATACAGCAGACAGTGGCGGTACTCGTCGGGCAGGCAGTTGATCCCCTTGTAGACCCACTTCTCGCCGTCGGCGGCCGACATCGCGTCCATGTCGAGGATCACCTGCCACTCAGGCTCGTCCTTGCGCAACTCGTCGAGGGTCGTCCGGCGATAGAGCCCGCGCGGATGCTCTTCGTCGCGCCAGAAGTTGTAGAGGTACCCGGCGCGCTCCTCGACATGCGGAATTCGCGAGGTCGAGTTGAGAGCGGCCAGAGCGTCGGTGTAGAACGCCTCGAACTCGGGGTGGGCTTTCAGTCGCTCGGCGGTGCGCTGGTTCTGGGCTCGCACCCACTCCATCGCCTCCGGGCTGTCGATCTCCTCGAGCCAGAGGTAGGCGTCGGCTTCCTGTTTCGCGCAGCCCGCGAGGGCTAGCGCGGCGAGCGAAATCGCGGACCACAGGCCGCAGCGAAGCTTCGAGTGACTGTTGCGAGGGATTTTCATGCTCGGGATCTCCTCTGGGTGACGGCCGCTTGTCACAGACTGAAAAAGTGCCGGCCGAACGTTGTCTCGCAGGGGCGAGCCGACAGCGAGAGCCGGAGCCCAGCTGGGCCGAGTGATGGCTGGGACGCAGGGATTCGAACCCCGATTCCACGGTCCAGAGCCGTGTGTCCTACCATTGAACGACGTCCCAGCAGCGGCCGACGCTAGCAAGAAGGCTGTGCGTAGGTCAATTGACTCAAGCCCGCCGCGGCCGTGCGCGCACGACGCCTAAGTGCATTCTAATTCAACAAATTGAATGACAACCGCCAGCAATCCACCGGCCGTCGCGCAGCGTAGACTCAGCAGATCGACGACTCGGAGGACAGCACCATGGTCATGACCCGTTCGAAGATCCGCGGCCGCCTCGGCGTCGCGGCACTCTGCGTGGCGATTCTCGCCTTCGCCGGCAATTGCACGCTGGGGCCGCTGCAGGCCCTACTCTTTCACTTCACCGTCGACGAGGTCGTGGCCGAAGGCGCGACCAGCGAAGTACACAAGGCCTTCTACCCGGTCGCGGTGAACCTCAAGAAACACTTCGTCAGGGTCTCGGGCCACCTCGACACCAAGGGCGCGACGCCGCCCGACTCGGTGACCGTGACCATCGCCGGTGAGGACCAGGACACCGGAAAGAGCAACCAGAGAATCACGCTCAAGATGTCGATCAAGGTGGACGGCTCTTTCACCGCGACCAAGAGAATCAAGAGGGACATCCCGGCCGGAACGGTGCAAACGATCTCGGCCAATCCCCGCAGTGCCGATATCCCGGCCGGGTCCGAGATCTGGGCCTGCATCGACATCGCCAAGAAGAAGGGTGATCTGGCGCCGGCTTCGGATTGTCATGGTGGCAACACCGGCGACACACCTACAGCAGACGTTCGAATCGTCGAGATCCAGGATGACGCCTTCGTTCCCAAGACGCTCAGGATCTTGGCCGGTGAGACCGTTCGTTGGGTCTTGCGCGGCAGCCGCAACAACCACACGACGACAGAGCTGGAATCGAATGATTGGAGCAGCGGGAAGATCTTCTTGCAGAACGGCGACTTCTTCGAGCACACCTTCGGTGCCAGTACTGATGGCCGGATCTTTCTGTACTACTGCGTCACCCACAGGGACTGCTGCCAGATGCAGGGCTCCGTCCTGGTCGGAAGCACGGGGGCTCCGCCGCCAGGCTACTGATCCGGTCGCGCGGCGCCCGATCTTCTACGACCGCTTCTGCGCCCTGGCCCAGCTGTCGCGCAGGGTGACCGTGCGGTTGAAGACCGGCCGCTCGCTCGAATGATCCCTCGAGTCGGCCGCGAAGTAGCCCTGGCGCTCGAACTGGAAACTCTGGCCGGCCTTCGCCTCCGCCAGGCTGGGCTCGCCCTGCGCGGTACGCACCGTCACCGAGTCGGGATTGAGGTTGTCGATGAAGCTCTTGCCCTCATCGGCCTGGTTCGGGTTTTCGCGCGTGAAGAGATGATCGTAGAGCCTGATCTCGAGCGGCGCCGCGTGCCGCGCCGAGACCCAGTGAATCGTGCCGCGAACCTTGCGACCGTCCGGCGCCTGCCCGCCGCGGGTCTCGGGATCGTAGGTGCAACGCAGCTCGACCACCTCGCCGCTGTCGTTCCTGACGACGTCCGTGCAGGTGATGAAGTAGCCCCAGCGCAGGCGAACTTCCCTTCCGGGCGCGAGCCGAAAGAACTTCTTGGGAGGATCTTCCATGAAGTCGGCTCGCTCGATCCAGAGCTCTCGTGAGAACGGCACGAGCCGAGTGCCGGCGGAGTCGTCCTCGGGATTGTTGACGGCCTCGAGCTCTTCGGTTTCGCCTTCTGGGTAGTTCTCGATCACCACCTTGAGCGGATCGAGCACCGCCATGCGGCGCAGAGCCGTGCGATTGAGCTCCTCCCGCGCGCAATGCTGGAGCAACGCCAGATCGACGATCGAGTCGGCCTTGGCGATTCCGATCCGATTGCAGAAGTCCCGTACCGCTCCGGCCGGGTAGCCGCGCCGCCTCAAGCCCGAGAGCGTCGGCATCCGGGGGTCGTCCCAGCCGGCCACGTGCCCGTCCTCGACCAGGAGCCTGAGCTTGCGTTTCGAGAGGACCGTGTGAGAGATGTTGAGGCGCGCGAACTCGATCTGGCGGGAGGGGAAGATCTCGAGGTTCTCGATGAACCAGTCGTAAAGCGGCCGGTGATCCTCGAACTCGAGCGTGCACAGCGAGTAGGTGATCCTCTCGAGCGAATCGGACTGGCCGTGGGCGAAATCATAGGTCGGGTAGATGCTCCAAGCGCTCCCCTGCCGGTAGTGCTCGGCGCGAAGAATCCGGTACATCACCGGATCTCGCATGTTCAGATTCCCCGCCGCCATGTCAATCTTGGCCCGCAGCACCTTTGAACCGTCGGGGAAGTCACCGTTTCTCATGCGCTCGAAGAGATCGAGGTTCTCCTCCACCGAACGGCCGCGATAAGGACTCTCGCGCCCGGGCTCGGTCAGAGTGCCGCGATGTTCGCGGATCTCCTCCGCCGAGAGATCATCGACATAGGCCTTGCCCTTCTTGATGAGCACGACAGCCCAGTCGTAGAGCTGCTCGAAGTAGTCCGACGCGTAGTACTCGCGATCTTCCCAGTCGAATCCGAGCCAGGCGACGTCCTCTCGGATCGAGTCGACGTACTCCTGGCGCTCGCTCAGAGGATTCGAATCGTCGAAGCGCAGGTTGCAGGTGCCGCCGAACTCCGCGGCCAGCCCGAAGTTGAGGCAGATCGCCTTGGCGTGCCCGATATGGAGATACCCGTTCGGCTCCGGAGGAAATCGCGTGCGCACGGCGTCGCGCTTGCCCGAGGCGAGCTCGCCCTCGATGATCGCCTTGATGAAGTGACTACCGGAGGGCTCCAGGTGATCGTTCAAGATTGAGTCTCCGCGGTTGCGATTCGGGCCAGCGCCCGATCGACGCGCGCAAGAGTACGCTCTCGCCCGAGAATCGCCAAGGTCTCGAACATGCCGAAGCCGACCGATTTGCCGGTTGCGGCAACGCGCACCGCGTGGATGATCTCGCCCAACTTGATGCCTTCGCGTTCGACGAAGAACCGCATCGCCCGCTCGAGCTCCGCCTCCTCGAAGACCGGCAGATCGGCAAGAGCCGCCCGAAACCTGCCCAGAAGCTCGGCCGCACGCTCGGGCCGGGCCAGCCGTTTGTCCCAGGCCTTGGCGTCGTATTCGAGCTCGTCCTCCGATTGATAGAACTCTGCAAACTGGAGAATGTCGCCGGCAATCTTGATGCGGTCTCCCGCTGCGGCCACGATCGCAACGAGATCTGCAGCCGCGACATCCCAGCCCGCACACTCGACGAAGGGCCGGCACAGCTCCGCCCGCTTGTCGACCGACAGACCCGCCATGTGGCGCTCCTGAAAACTCATGAGCTTGGTCGGATCGAAGCTCGCCGGCGCCTTCTGTACCCGCTCGAGCGAGAAGCTCTCGATCATCGCAGCGCGGTCGAAGTGCTCGGTCTTGTCGTCGAGCGACCAGCCCAACAGGAGCAGGTAGTTAAGCACGGCCGAGGGCAGAAAGCCCACGGTCTCGTAGAAGTCGATGATCACCGGATTGAACGTCTCGGCATCGGGCGCCAGCCCGATAGCTCGGGCGATCTCGTCGCCATGGAGCGTCAGCCGAGCAAAGTCCGGGTGCTTGAGATACTTGTCGAGCTTGCGCTTCGAGAGCTTGTTTTTCGAGCCCGGCTCCGCCACGAAGGGAAGATGAGCGTATCGAGGCAGTTCGTAGCCCAGGCCCTCGGCAATCCGGATCTGGCGGGGGGTGTTCGAGAGATGCTCCTCGGCGCGAATGACGTGACTGATCGCCATCTCGTGGTCGTCGACCACCGAGGCGAGGTGATACAGAAACGTGCCGTCGGCGCGCTGAATCACGTGATCTTGCTCCCCTTTCCACTCGAAGGCCATGTTCCCGCGGACCAGATCCTCGAAACGGCACTCGCCCTCCCGCGGCATCTCCAGCCGAACCACCGCTTGGCGACCCTCGGCCTCGAACCGCTCGCGATCGCCGTCGCTCGCCGCTCGCCAGCGCCGACTGTAGATGAACTTGCGCTTCTCGGCCTCGGCCAGCTTGCGCTCCTCGGCCAGCTCCTCGGTGCGGGCGTAGTCGTAGTAGGCGCGACCGGCCTCCACCAGCCGATCCACCGCCGCCTGGTACAACGCCCCGCGCTCGGACTGGAAGTACGGCCTGTGATCGCCACCCACCTCCGGTCCCTCGTCCCAGTCGATGCCAAGCCAGCGAAACCCTTGAAGAATCGGAGCCAGCGTCTCATCGAGGTTCCTTTGACGGTCGGTGTCGTCCACCCTGAGGATGAACTGCCCTCCGTGTCGCCGGCTGAAGAGCCAGTTGAAAAGCGCCGTGCGCACACCTCCGATGTGGAGGTAGCCGGTGGGGGAAGGTGCGAAGCGCGTGCGGATCATCGGCACAAGAGCCGAAGCATACGGGAAAACGAGGGGAGACCCGGGCAAAAACCGGTCGGGAGGGGACACCAAGGAATGGTGTCCCCGAGGGCGCGAAAGTGAACCGAGTCGACTGCTCTAAGGCCGGCCGTGGGCCTCCTGGGAGCTAGCGATCAGCCTCGTCGTCGAGGCGCGAGCCCCAGGA
>CALZIK010000120.1 GCA_945787635.1 Thermoanaerobaculia bacterium
CGAGCGGCCGCGCCGGCCACGACCTGACCTATCAGGCCGCCGCCGGTGCCCTGGCCGCGACCGGCGGAATGCCCAACCTGCCCACCGCCGACCTCGTGGGTGCGTTCGCCGCGGTATCCGCGGTCAACGCCGCTCTCGTGGGGCGCGAGAGGACGGGTCGCGGCACCGTGATCGACGCGTCTCTCTTCGACGCCGCGGCGGTCGCCAACCTCACCAACGTGGCGGCGCGCTCTGAGAAAGACGCGGAGCCGGCGCCCTTGACCGGAGCCTACCCGTGCTACCGGATCTATGAGACCTCCGACGGCCGGCGCTTCGCGCTCGCGGCGCTCGAGCCGCGTTTCTGGCAACGCTTCTGCGACGCCATCGCCCGCCCCGGTTTGTCTCGACTGCAGTACCGGAGGGACTCGGCGAGCCACGACTCGCTGGAGGAGGTCTTCGCCGGCCGGACCGGTCTCGAGTGGCGCGATCTCTGCCACGAGGCGGACGTTCCGGGTGACCTGGTCGCGACGACCTCGGAGGCCGATCGGTCGGATCAGATGTCCGCCCGAGGACTCGCCGTGGGCGACGGGCGGTTGCCGTTCCCGGCGATTCTCGACGGCCGGAGACCCTCGACCGCGGCTCATCTGCCGAGACTCGGAGAGCAAACCCTTCGCGTGCTCGAGGAATTCGGGCTGGAGAGTGCCGGCCTCGGCCGAAGAGCGCGCCGGGCCGCGGGCATCGGTCGGCGAATGACTCTGCGACAGGTGATCAGACGGTGGGCCGCCGGTCGGTCTCACTTCCGGTCGCGCGGCTGATCACCAGAAGAGTGACATCGTCCGCGATGGCACGTTCGCCGACATGGGCCTTGAAGGCGCGGACGACGCTGTCGTGGAGATGCCCTGCGCGGCCGCCGTCGCGGACCAACTGTTCGAGGCGCGAGAATCCAAAGGCGTTTTCCTGGCTGTTCAGGGCTTCGGCCAGCCCGTCGGTGAACAGGACGACCGCTTCGCCCGGGCCGAGAGCGGTTCGCTGGACGGCCAACTCGAGGTGGGGTCGCATGCCGAGCGGCAGTGCGCCGGTGCCCAGCTCGGTGACCTCCACACCGGGCCGAACCACGAGCGGGAAGGGATGCCCGGCGCAAACGTATTGGAGCGAGCCCGTGTCGGGCTCGAGAAGGGCGTAGAAGAGCGTCATGAAAGCTCGTCTATCGCCGGTGCGGTAGAGCGTCGAGTTGAGCAGCTGAGCCACCTTGTCGGGTGCCGGATCCACTTCGACCGCGGTCTTCAGCGTGGCGTTGGCGATCGCCATCAGGAGACCGGCCGCGATGCCGTGGCCGCTGGCGTCGCCGATGACGACGGCTATTCTGCCGTCGGGCAGGATCGAGATGTCGTAGTAGTCGCCGCCAACTTCGTTGGCGGTGCGGTACGAGTGCGCGAAGGAGTATCCGGGCACGATCGGAGCACTCTGGGGCAGCAGGTCGGCCTGCAACTGGCGAGCGACCTCGAGCTCGTCCCGGACGCGGATGCGATCGACCAATTCCATCGTGAACAGGAACGCGAATCCGATGATCGCTGCAATCAGATAGAAGCTGCCGGTCCCGACCGAGATCGATGTGCCCTCGGCTCCCCAGGTGAACTCCTTGCCTCCGAGCAGTCCCAGCACGGTCGCTACGACGGCAATCGTGAAGATCAGCCGTCGAGCTGGTGACAGCTTGCGCGCGATGCCGAGGAAGACGATCTTGATCTTACGCAGAAAGCCGGTGAAGTCGTCGTCTTCGGTCGACGGCAAGTCCTGATCGCGACTCAATACGCGGTAGGCCTTCGAGGCGTCCTCTCCGAACAGGCGTTTGAGGTCGCGCACGTTCAATCCCGCGGTGTAGTCGCGAACGAAGCCCTGGGCGTCGTGAATGTACTTGCGAGGTCGTTCCATGTTGATTCTCGGATCTGTTTACGGGCAGACGGGTGCCGAAGTTCGGGCCTGTTCGCCGGGATACCCTAATCTCGCATAAAATTATTGCGGATTTTGTTGGGGGATGGGATGAGAGGATCAAGATTGTCTACTTTGAAGCGTTGGACGGGTGTGTTTTTGGTCCTGTCACTGGCGCCCGTGGCCGGATGGAAGGCGCACGCCGCGCCCCTGAAGCTCGCCACCCTGGTGCCGGAGGGCTCGATCTGGGACAAGGACCTGCGCTCGATGAGCGACGAATGGAAGCGTAAGACCGGCGGTCGTGTCTCGGTTCGGATCTACGCGGGCGGTGTCGCCGGCGGCGAGACGGACATCTTGCGCAAGATGCGGATCGGACAGCTTCACGCGGGAGCGATCACGGTGGTCGGCCTCGAGGCCATCGATCCGGGCTTCGCGGTCTTGGGAATGCCGCTGTTCTATGAGTCCTATGAGGAGTTCCTCTATGTCCTCGATGGCTTGGCGCCGGAGCTCAAGGCTCGCTTGGAGGCCAAGGGGTACGCCTTCGTGTCTTGGGGGCACGGTGGCTGGGTGCGATTTTTCTCTCGCGCGCCGCTTCGTCGAATCGAGGACCTGCGCAAGCAGAAGATCTTCGTGACCGCGGGGTCGGACGACATCGTGGCTCTTTGGAAAGAGAACGGCTTCAAACCGGTTCCGCTCGCGCAGACCGACATCATGACCGGTTTTCAAACCGGCATGATCGACGTTCTGGGAACCACGCCGCTCGCGGCGCTCTCGCTGCAGTGGTTTCGCCAGGCCTCGTACATGAACGAAGTCGGTCTGGCGCCGCTGGCCGGAGCGACGATTGTCAATCTCAGAGATTGGAACGAGATCGATCCCGCGGACCGGGAGATCATGCTGCGCGACGCCGAGGTCTATGAAAAAAGGCAGCGTGAGACGATTCCGGAGCAAGATCAGATAGCGGTGGATGAGATGAGCCGGCGGGGCCTCGAGGTCACGCGCAGCGAGGATCCGAAGGAATGGAACGAAACGGCCCGCCGAATTGCCGCTTCGATGCGGGGCAAGAGCGTGCCGCAGGAGATTTACGACGCGGCCAGCAAGCTCCGTGACGAGTTTCGGGCCAGCAAGAAAGAGCAGGCGAGCGTGGGCGCGCGGGCCGGCGCCCAGACTGCGACCGCCGGGGCGGCGCGCTGAGGCAGC
>CALZIK010000121.1 GCA_945787635.1 Thermoanaerobaculia bacterium
CGACGTCCCTGTCGACCGTCTTTTCCGAGGTGCCTGCACCGATAGTGTCGCGCCGGTCTGTCTCTCCGCGAGCAAAGAGAGGCTCGCTCCGAGACAGCCCGGCACTCCTTCAGGCACAGGGGTGGGGATGCGTCGGGCGGGCCAGGGCGACGCTCTGCCACAGGGCTGCTGTGGAGGTCGATCTATCGCATGGACCGCCTCTGGTTGTAGCGGTCGACGTCCCTGTCGACCGTCTTCGCTCTGAAGGGCCCGATTGCAGGAGTTCGGGCGACGATTCCGAAGAAGGCGTTTAGCGACGGCACGACCGAAGAGTTGACGGCTGATGAGCTGTCGGCTCGACAGCTGTCTTGACCGGTCATACTTGAGTCAGCCAATCTTAATCTATGACTCGATCAGAGGTCCTGGTAGACGGTGTCGGGCGTGTCGATGTGCCTCGCGTCTCGGTCGAATTGGACGTACCGACCGGCCCCCGTCAAGAGCTTGCTGTGGTGGAGTTCCAAGGCGGCCGTGCCGCGTACCTCGACATGTCGCTTCCGAGATCGGCTGTCTGGGTCGAGGTACTCGAGTCGCTGCGAGCGAACAACCAGCCTGCCTACGTGGAGATCGACACCGAGACCAGGGTCGTCACGGAACTGCTCCTTCCGCTGACCGTGGCAGTCGTCGGTATCGAGGACGCGGATGACGGTGGCGACCTGAGCGTCGAGCTCGCGATCTCGCAGGCTCCGCACTACTTGAGAAGGTCAAACCCCGACTTCGAGGCGCTGCTCGGCGCGCTCCGGACCGCCATGGACAACAAGAACATGGTGGTCGTAACCGAGTCCGCCGAGGGCAGCGAGATCATCCACGTCAGAGTGCTGGAAGGCGTGGACACAGGGGGGCTGGAATAGTGGCTGTGTCGATGCAGAAGGCGGTCGAGCTCTTCCGCCTCGCGAACTCCAAGCTGTGTTGCCCAGGCAAGGCCTCCGCTCCGTGCATTCCGTTCCAGTACCCGAACGACGGCTGCTGGGGCCGGGCCCACGAGATGTGTCGGCTCATACTCCTCGCAGGAGTGACGCCGAAGAAGGTGTGGATCTACGGCTCGCTGCACACTCCGACCACCAACAGTCCCGCCTGCTACGTCCCTTGGGGCTGGCACGTCGCGCCGACCCTGGATGTGACGACCGGGTCCACCACCACCGAACACGTCATCGACCCGTCGCTCTTCGAAAAGCCGGTCACCAAGGCAACGTGGAAGAGCGTGCAGGGCGATCCATCGGCCGTCCTGAAGTCCTCTCCGGCCTCGACCTTCTACCGGAACAAGTCGGGCAGTTACACCGAGACCGATCCGACCTACGCCAAGACCAACGACGTGCTCACCACCTATCGCAACAAGCTGAAGCTGCGCGCCATTGGGCCAGATGGTCCTCCGCCGTATCTGAATTGCCTTTCGAAACCGCCCGGCACCCAGTGGCTCGGAACTATCGGGCCGAACCAGACGCAGCATTGGTTCACCTTCAACTGGCCTGCGAGCTGGCACATGGTATGGACCGTCATGCCGCTGACCCCGTGTCCCGGCGGACCGCAGCTCACTCACACGGTGCAGGTCGAGCGGGCCTCCACCACAAAGGCAACGCACTGGCTCACGGTCAAGAACTTGACGTCGCAATCAGTGCGCTTCGAAGGGCGCTACGACATCCTCAAGAAATGACGGACTTAGACTCGGAGGAGACATAATGGCAATGTGGACGGGCGTGCAGTGGACCGGAACGATCGGGCCCAAACAGACCAAGCGCTGGTTCACATGGGGCTGGCCGGTCAAGCGGCACGTAGTGTGGTATCTCATGCCCATTACGGTGAAGAAGGGTGCGCCAGAGCTCGACTGGGACGTCGCCGTGGAGCGGGCTACGTCCTCGCAATCCACCTACTGGATCACAGTCAAAAACTTGACCTCAAGCACTGTAAAGTTCGAGGGGCGTTACGCCGTTCTCTCGTCCTGAGGAGGCCAGAATGCGAATCGCCATCACGATCGACGGTGTGGAGGTCTTCTCGACCGAGACTCCTCCGGAGACGGCCGCAGAGGCCACCTGGTCCGAGGCCGCCCTTCCCGAGGGATTCGCCCCGCCGAGCAGCGTACTGAGGGCCGCGGCGGCGCTCGGGGCCGAGAATGCGGGGCCGCCACCCGCCGAGCTGGCAGCCGAGTTGGAGGTTGCCGGGACGGAAGTGGCGGAGTTGTCTGACGCGTCGACGCTCGGCGGCTATCGGGAGATCGTGCCCGTCGCTCTGGACGGGGGTAAGGCGCCGGCCGGCAAATCCAGAGCCAAGGCTTCGGCGAGGAAGAAGACCTCGAAGAAGTAGCCGTCTCGAGGCGGCTCTGAGTCGGTCGCGGTTCCTCCGCTGATCCGCGGAACATGAGGGCCTCCGCCGGGAAAAGCCCGCAAGGGTCGCCCGCACTCCGGTGCGCCGCTGCGCGGCTGCTGAATGCCGCCGATTCCCTCGGCGACTGTGTGGCTCCTAGTGTCGGAGTTCTTCGGGCTGTACGGTTCGACGGGTGGTCGAGGCTGTCCGGCCCGTGATGGCGTAGCGATCCGGGTGTGACTGTTATCGTCCGGCTCGAAGCCGGCACCTGCGGGTGAGCTCAGACGCCTCTATCCCGCTTGACCAAAGTTCCTCCGCACTTGGCGAGGTAACGAAGGGAACCCTCATGAGAACTTCCAGCCTCTGCATCCTCGTCGTAGGGCTCGCGGCGCCCGCCTTTGCGCAGGAGCAGCTCCCGATCATCGATATGCACCTGCACGCGCTCGCCGCGGACTCCCAGGGACCTCCGCCACTTGCGTTTTGTACCCCCATCGACCCTTTCCCGGCGTGGGATCCCGCGCAACATTATGGGGCGACGTTCATGGCCATGTTCAAGCAGCCGCAGTGCGATGACCCGGTCTGGTCGCCGATGACCGACGAGGCAGTGATGGCTCAGACGATTGAGGTTTTGAACCGCCGCAACATCTTTGGTGTGCTGAGCGGCACTGAGGAGACCGTAGCCGAGTGGATGACGGCTGCTCCAGGCCGTTTCTATGCCGGGCTCGGGTTCCACGTTGGGGTAGACAGCCCGTCGCCCGAGACGTTGCGGTCGTTGCATGCCGACGGTCGTCTTGCCGTCTTGGCGGAGGTCACCAACCAGTACCACGGAATCGCGCCCGACGACGAGCGAATGGAACCCTATTGGGCGCTGGCGGAGGAGCTGGACCTGCCTGTCGGCATCCACATCGGCACCGGTCCGCCCGGCGTCATCTACATCGGTTCCTCCGGCTATCGCGCCCGACTTCACAGTGCGCTGACCCTCGAAGAGGTGCTCGTGCGCCATCCGCGCCTGCGGGTCTACATCATGCACGCCGGTTTCCCACTCCTGGACGACCTGCTTGCCCTGATGTACGCACATCCGCAGGTCTACGTGGACGTGGGCGTCATTGTCTTCAGTCAGCCACGCGCCGCTTTCTACCGGTACCTCCGAGGGATCGTCGAGGCCGGGTTCGGAAACCGCGTGATGTTCGGGTCGGACCAGATGGTATGGCCGGGAGTGATCGAGCGGTCGATCGCCGTGATCGAGGAGGCCCCGTTCCTGAGCGAGGGGCACAAGCGGGGCATTCTCTACGACAATGCCGCGCGCTTCCTCCGGCTCAGCGAACAGGAGATAGCGAGGCATAATGGAAAGTAATCAGCTGAATGGGATGAATCCTATGAAGAGATCTCTCTCGATAGTCGCTTTCCTGCTCGTGATTGCTGGCGTGGCCCATTCGCAAACGGCTGCCGACTCCGCCGCGGTCCTTCAGACTCTCGACTCTTGGAATCGGGGATGGGCCGAGAAGGATGCGACCCTCGCTGTCGAGGCGTATGCAGAGGACGTTGACTGGACGAACGCCTTTGGTGACCGATTTCAGGGGCGGGATTCCCTCGAGGAAGGCCTGAAGTTCATCTTCGGTCTAGGTTTCGTGATGGCCGGAGACTCTGGCGGCAATGAGTTCGCTGACGTCACTTTTCTAACCTCTGACGTGGCCCTGCTCCGTAGCAAGCTGGTGCGCACCGGCCAGAAGACCAGAAACGACGAGACGATGCCCGATCGGCACATCCATCACCTGCGCGTGCTCCACCGTCGAGAGGGGGAATGGCAGATCGTGAGCCACCTTATTTCCCAAGCGCACGATAAGCGCTAGGAACCTTCGCTTCTCGGCGCCTTCAAAACGTCACATCCTCTGCTCGGCAGGGATGTGGCTGTAACGCCCGATCCCGCCTCTCGCGCATTCCCCGATCGCTAAGAAGCAGACCGTGGACTAAGTCCGACATGGGCGACTTCTCGAGCCTGATACCGGCCCCCGTTGTCGGCCCCGGGATTGCTAGCAACATTGCCACGGTCACCGCGAGCAAGACAGACCCCGATCCCACCGACAACAGCGCGATCGAGATGACGACCATCGATCCAGCGGACCTCTCCATCACCAAGACAAAACGGGCGGACCGAGGTCAGCCCTGGAGAGCTCGTTGGCTACACGATCATCGTCAGCAACGCCGGACCCCGGGACGCCCTTGGCGCAACGGTCGATCCCAAGCGAAGCTGACCTCGGCTTTTTCCGATGCGAGGAGAATCCCTGGCCGGGCCGAGAACCGACGGACGACCTCGCCGCCCAGAGATTTGGTTCGAGCTTGAAACCGTTACCTTGCTGGAAGCGTTGTCGCCTAGGTCTCGTGCTGCCGAAATCGCGCGTAGGCGCGGGCCAGGAACCGCGCCATTCTGTTGAGCCGCCCCTGGGGCTTCGCCTGGGAGCCCTGAAACGCCTGGGCTTCCTTGAGCTCCCGCCGTAAGCCGTCGATCAGACGGTGCAGATCCCCGATGTAGGCCTGGCTGTGCTCCCCCGCGACGCTGGTGTTGGCGATCTGCGAGTAAAGCGACTGCAGCAAGGACTCCTCGTAATACACACCACCGGCCGCAGCCGCCGATTCCTCCCGTTGGTTCTCCTCTTGCTCGTACTGCCGCAACTTCGTGTCGTCCACCAGGGCGCTCTTGTTGGGCTTGCAGACAATGTAGTCGAAATACGAAACACCGGTTGCCTCAACGAACTCCAGATCCTTGTCGAGAATGAACCTGATCCAGAGCTCCTGCTCCTCAGAGGTGGCCTGCTGCATGTTGTCGTTGAAGGTGAGGATCTCGTAGGCGAGGGTACCGCCGGCGTGCTTGTGCTCTTCGATGCTGAAGTAACGCCCCAGGGTCTCCACAAAGAGCTCCGAATGGATCGCCTCCGTGGGGTCCGTGGCGAGCATCGTGGGCAGGTGGGGATATTTCATATCCTTTCGTAGATGTACGGGGAGCTGCTCATTCAACAGCCAGGACGCATGCCAGTGCTCATAAGGATACTGGTTGCGATGGGGCCCTACGTAGTCGTAGTTGATCAGGTAACCATCCTCGGGCAGTAGTCTGCACAACTCCCTCAGCACTCGGTCCAAATACGCGATGTGATGGAAGGCCGCGTGGTTGACCACGAGATCGTAGCCGTCCTCGGGGAAATCGGCCTGGTTGGTATCCATCGCGTAATAGCGCAACGGACGATCACCCGTGTTCTCTCGCGCCTCCGCCAGAAGCTCTTCGGAACAGTCGATGCCCACGGCCTCTTCAAAGAGCTCACAGGAGTCGAAGATCTGGCGTTCCAACCATCCGTTGCCGCAATTCAAGAACAGCGCCTTGGCGAACTTTCGACGCCGTGCACCACCCGCGAAATGCTCGTACCAATTCTTATCGGGGGTCCCGCCAACCCGTCGATTCACGGCTTCGATTACCAGACTGTAGCTGTTCCAGTAGTGGCCGGTGTAGTAGACGTCCGAGTTGTCCGCGGTCAGCTTGACTGTGCTCATACCGTGTTCATGCCGCCAACTCTTGCTTGATCATTGATCGTCGTGTCGGCCGCGGGAAAGTGGGTGGCGGCCAGAATTTCACCCTTTTCCGAGTCCTCCCTGGCTGGACTACTGGATTATAGACGCGGCTTGAAAAGGGACCTCGCTGCAAGCCTCGGTCCGGTGATGGCCACGTCGAGGTGCCAGCCACCTATTCAGAGCCAGAGCCGGCCTGGCACATGCTCTAACGATCCGCGAACGGGAAGTAGTCGAGCACGTCGTACTCCCACACGTTGGTGGGGAAGATCACCACCAGCTCCGCCACTTCATCATCCAGATTCTGAAACGAGTGCGGGACCATTGGCGGGATGTTGACGATGTAAGGGCCCTCCAGCTCGAAGACCTCGTCGCCCAAGGCGTACAGAACCTTTTGACTCTCGGTGAGCACATGAGCCTCTTCGCCAACGTGGGTATGCATCGGTGGAGCACCCCCGGGCGCGGTGTAGGTAATCCCGATCGTCAGATTCTGGTACCCGTGGCGCTGGCCCTCCATCACGTGGACGTACTCGCCCGGGCCGGGATTGATGACTACGAGATCGTCCTTCGACAGGGCGAAGTCACTGATCTCGGTCATCGCCGGGAGCTCAAACGAACCGGGAATTCTGCGGGTCTCGAGCACACCGTGAGGGTGGTGCTGAGCGTGCAGTGCTTTCCTCGCTTCGTCGACTTCGACCATGAGCTCCCCGTGCTCAAGGCGCCCCTGACCAGCCTCGCCACCCCGGTATGTGACGACCGGCTCGGGCGGCAATGTGGGCGGCTCCTCGGTGGCTGGAGGAGGCGCGGGTGCAGGTGCACAAGACCCGATGCCGAGGAGCACAATGCCTGTCGTCAGATTAACCAGTCGTTGTCGTTTCTGCATCTTCAGATCCTCCTTGCGGATGAGCAAGCTGCCGAGCAGCTTCCATGGCGGTTCTGCTGATTCAGACCTCACTCGCTTCTTCGAGCGGCGAGTGGTCTCTCTCTCCCTTTCTGGCGAACTTCGGGACAATAGCACCGCTGCGGGCCTCTGCGGCTTCGCGGAGTAGGAATTCGCTTTTTCGCGCTGCAGACTCTTGAGCTGTGAGCTGGTTGCGGAGTCGCAGGAGCTCTTCGGCTTTGCGCCTTGACCGTTCGATCAGCTAGTCGACGCAGGGCTGATGCCCTACGACGGTCGAGCCCGAGGCACGATGGAGTTTCTGTTGCCGGGCATCGAGGGGGTAACGCGCTGGGAGCTCGAGATTCAGGATCTGGAGGACTCGTTCAGTGAGCCGTCGCTGGTTTGCCTGCGCGAGGCCGTGGAGGCGCGGATCGCGAGCGCGGCCTCACTCGAGATCAGGGTGATCCCGACCGACGAAGGCAACCCGGCGATCTTGGTGCTGGCGGACAACACCGCCGACGAGGACGGTCGCCCGGATGAAAGCCGCGGCGTTTCCTTCGCGAGCCGTAGACCGCGGCTCGGTCAGCTCAGCGTCGCCGAGCCCGGTGGCACCGTGCACCTGAGGAACGGGACCGAGATAGTCCGAAGCGATCGGTGTCGATTCACCCTGTGTGACCGGGATGTCGATCCGTCCGGCGACTTCGAGCAGCACCAACGCATTCCGCGTGGTCGTGGCGGTGTCTGCGTTGCCGAACACGGTGGTCAGACCGACGACCTCGAGCTCCGGCGATGCCAGCGCCACGAAGATCGCCATCGCGTCGTCGACCCCGGGGTCGGTGTCGATTATGACCTTCCTGGGCATCATTGCGTGTCGAAGCGACTCCGACCGCCGCCTCTTCTCGCGAGTCGTCGCAGTGTACCCCGCGCATGGCTTTGCCCTTGGAAGCGCTGAGTGAGCGAGATTCGTTCCGGCGTCGTCGCTCGCGATCGGGTTCGACGAACGCGCGTTTCCCATATGCGCGGCTTCTGGGAGGTTAGCAGCACTCCGTCTGGCCGTTGACCACCGAGAAAGCACCTGCTCCGTCACCCTTGAGCCTCCGGCCTCCGACACTCCAAACAAAGGCAGCCAAGACCAGCGCAGCTATCCGTGGGGTGCGCCTCAGGAGCGGTGCAGCAGGCGAAACTGTCGGAAGTGGTGCCTAAACTGGACGCCGTGCGCGCGACTCCAGGAGCGCAGAGTCAAGGGCCCCATGATGGTGTGAACGGTCTTCCTCTCCGGTTGCCTCTCGAGACTCTCTACGAAACGATCAAGGGCGCGGATCAGCAAGTTCTTCTCGGCCAAGAACGTCTCGTCGGCCGGCGGCAGCCAGTACTCCGGTAGTCGAGCTCTTGAAGGCGGCCAGATCGGCAGACTAGCCTCTTAGCGAAGACGAAGAGAGTCCACACGGCCGCTCGCTCACTCGGAGCGGTGCCGGCCGCCTACTCGGAAAACAGCCGGCTGCGGGTCATCGGCGACGGAACGCCGCTGACGGAGAGTTCTTCGTGCTCCTGGAAACTGCCAACGGCGGCCCGGAGTGGGGAGTCGAACACGCCGTCCGCGGGACCGGCATAAAAACCGAGTCTGCGCAGCCGCTGCTGGACGCTCTGGACGACGGAGACCAGGTAGGGTTCGTAGTCGCCCCCATCGAGGCCCTGGATCAGGCCGGTCGCCGGGTCGATCACCGCTTCGCCGTTCGCGCGCGCCGCCATCGCGTCTTGTTCGCGCTTTTGCCAATCAACAAGAGACTTCTTCGCCGCGTTCGAGCCACTCTCGAGATCAGCGAGCGCCTTCTCCAAGCGCTCTCGAGCAGCCTCCCACGTGTCGCCGTCGCCGCTCTTCAGCTCGGCGAGCAGGCTCTGCTGCTGGTCGATCTCGGCACGAAGGCGGCCGATCGAAGTTGCCAGATCGGTCGGGAGCTGTCCCGCTCCGGTGGCGTCACCGAGTTGAGCGATCATGCCGCTGGCGCTCGACAAGCGACTCTCGAGTGCCGTTGTCGCCTCAAGGCGCCGGGCCGTTTCGCGTTCCTTCTCGATCTCCACCTGCGACGGAGCCGCCTCTTCGACCGGAGCTGGCTCGGGCTTGCTGCAAGCCAGAACGGCAAGCGAGATCGCCAGGCCGGCAATCAGAATCCAACTCTTCGTGTACATATAACCCTCCGTCGTTCGAAATCTCGAGCGTCGGCTCACTGGCACATGGCCTCGAGAGCTGCTCGCGGTGCATGAGCCAACTTCGATTCTAGCAAGGTCGCTTCGCACCGGGCGACGACTGGTGTGGACGCGCCACGTCCGATATGTTGCCCGTATCGGACCTTCTTGGCCCGGCGACCGCGGAACTTTCATTCGACATCCGATACGGGCGACAATGGGACCATGAGAGAAAGACAGCGTGACACCGTTGGTGGCCGTCCCAGGTGCCGATGATGCCGCTACCGCGGGGGCTTCGCCCACCCGTTCTCGTCGATCCTGTAGTCCTCGAAGGCCCAGGCGTAAGGGTGGTCGGCGGTTTTGAAGAACCACTGGTTCTTCTGGTTGAAGCCGATGAGCTCGGGAAGCACTCCGCCGTCGAACTGCCAGCCCTTCCTTTCCTTGCGAAAGAACCAGGGCGCCAGGCGGTAGTCGCGGTCTTCGAGAAAAACGACGGCCGCCAGGTCGCCGCGGATGCGAATGTCTGGGCGGGCGGTCTCGTACAGCTTCGCTATGGCTGCCTGGCCATGGCCCGGGCGGCTCTTGCGAAGTAGGGCCTTGGAGGCGTCGGTGAAGAGGTCGAGTTCAGGGTTTGTAATGCCCAGGGTCTGGATCTCGAGAAATCGCTGCCAGGCCACGCGCGGCGACGGCTGAGGCCCGTAGCGGGACACGTCGTCCTCGCCTGGTCGCGACGGGGACTTGGGCGGGGGCTGGGTTTGCGCGTCGGGCAGACCGAGCAGCTCGCAAGCATCTTCGTAGCCGAGCCCACAGGCTTCCGAGAGATCGGCGATCTCCGCTTGGCGACGGCGGAGCTTCTTGTTCGCTTTCGAACGCTTGTAGTAGGCTACCGCCTTCCCGGGATAGAGCGCGAGGTAGTTGTTCCACATCTCGAGGACCCGGCGCCACTCGCCCTCCTTGCCGCGCAGCCAGTGGACGTACTCGTGGGGCTTGTAGAACTCGGGGTTCTTCTCGATCGACTGCTCGAAATAGAGGAGCGCCCGTTTAGGGTCGCTGTCTTTGTGCGTCAGCCCGAGAACGAAATAGCCGTAGGCGTAGTCGGAGTCGTATTCGAGGGCCTCGGTCATGAGCTTGCGCGCATCGTCGTATCGCTCCTCTTTGTAGAGGGCGTAGGCCTTCCTGCCCGCGCGCCGGTAGAGCTTGCTCTCCTGGCGAAGAGTCACTCTAGGCCCCGTCGGCTCGATCTTCGCGGCTTGTTCGAGATCGGCTCTCATCTCGGCGAAGCGGCCCAGGTACGCTAGGACCCTCACGCGGTCGGTCAAGAGATTCGCGTTCTGCGGGGAGAGCTCGAGGGCGCGCGTGAGGTCGGCGTGGGCCTCTTCGTACCGGTCGAGCCAAAAGTACGCCCTGGCCCGAGCCTCGTAGAGGAGGTAGTGCTCACCCGCTTCGAGGGCGCGATCATAGGCCTCAAGGGCTTCGGTGTAGCGTTCGGCAGATCGGTAGTCGTCGCCGAGATCTTTGTCGGCATAGCCTCGGAGAACCGCGAGTCTCGGGTTTCGTTCGACGTGTCCCTGCGCCTCGCGCGCCAGCCGAGCCATATCCTGCTGCGAGCCGCCCCACCTTCGACTGGAGCACAGGACGAGCGTGTGCCAGACGCGGTAGCTGGCCGGCTCGATCGCAAATGCTTGCTCCGCGAGCGAACCACACTGTCTTTGGTCCGCAGACCCTGTTGCGATGTTGATCATCACGACGTACGGGTCGAGAAGCTCGGCGTCGAGCTCCAAGGCGCGACGAGCCGAGATCGTGGCCCTGCCGGCGAACCGACGCGCCGCGTCGAACTGGGATTGCTTGGTTTCGGCGGCCCATCTTTGGCCGCGCGCGCGATAGCTCATGCCTCGGTAGTGGCGAGCCCGGGCGAGCTGGGCCCAAGCGGAGTCGGGCCGGCTCCGAGCCCAAGCCTCGATGTAGGGCTGCATCCACGTCTCTCCGAGCCCTAAGGTCCGCAGGTAGATGTCGAGGGCCGGTTCGTAGCGAAGGTCTTTTCGAGCCTTCGCCGCGAGCTCGGTGAGGGAGGCTTCGAGCCCGTCGAAGTCTCGGGCGCGGAGGAGGTCGAGGATCGCGAGCCGATCCGGGAGACCCGGGCTGGGGGCAGTGCGCGGAATGGGAGGTGCGAGGGATCTCTCGGCCGGAGCGACAGCCCTCCCCATAGCCGCGTCGAAACGCTGGACTTTGCTCTCGGCAACAGCTTTCGAGCTGACTTCGTACTTCTCGTAGAGGTCGTTCACGGTGCGGGTGGCTTCCGTGGCCTCGTCGAGAATCGCCGCTACGAAGTAGTTCTCGCCGTTGAAGCGGTACTGGTAGAAAAGAGGGAGTTCGTCGAGCCGCCGATCATCCTTGGGAACCTCCAACTCCGGTCCGAGCGTCTTTCTCAGGTACTCCTCGAACTTCTTGACGGTCAATACCGAACCCGACTGCCCTCTGGGTGGATATTGGTAGTGCGCGGGTAACCGGCGGTTCGAGAGGTTGACGCTGACAGGAACGTTCACGTAGACATCGGCTAACGGGTAGAAGCCGGTGGCTTGCTTGAACTCCTCAGCGATCGTGGCCAGCGCATGCACGTCGTCGATCCGGTCGGCGTCGGTCTTGGCCGGGCTGTTCTGGCAGGCCAGGCAGACGAGCACAACCGCCAGAGAGAGCAAAAGCCCGCTCCTCACCTGGGAGAGGCGCCGATTGCTCATAGCCGATCTCCTGGGCGGCATGGAGAAACGGTATCAGGGAGATGCTTTGCTTGGGCCTTCAATGCGGAATCGCTGGCGAGCGTGCTTGAGAGAATGACTGGTGGAATGGAGAATCTCGAACGTCTTTTCTCCTGAGAGTGAAGCCCAAAGCCCGCCAGGTGTGGCATCCTGATCGAACAATCACCGACCCGGATAGAAGCGCAACGTGCGCCAGGCGAGCCGCGAAGCATGGCTCTTGGCCTACGTCACCGGTGATGAGCTTTGGACCGCGACACTGGAACTGGCTCCCGTGGCCGATCAACGGCCCATACGTGTGGTGCCGTCTCCACGAGCCAACCCTGCGTCTTCGGGCGGTCTGTACACGCTGATCGACCCCTGCCCGGCCAATCTTGCCCCCGGCGCTAGCTGTGAGTCTGGTCCCTCTCGTCGGTGCTCGTGTACGAGTCGCCAGTGCGTGCCGACCGGCGGTACGTGCACCAATCTGAGGCGTAACACCATACGTACGAATCCCGCGCCGGTGAGCTTTTCGCCGTGGGATCGATGCCTATCGCTAGAGGAAGTCGGCTCTCTAATCGGGCGAGAGCACGGTCGACTTCTGGGTCGTGAGCACAAACCACAAAGCTCGCCTGTCCCCCCCGGAACATCGCTCCGATGGTCTCTCGGTAGCCGCTCCAGGCGTCTACAAGCGGAGCCACCGCTAGGGACCAGCCGGTGGGTGAGCAATAGGCCTGACACATACTAGCGGTACGAATATTGACCGTCGCGGCGATCCGGCCAGTGAATCTGGGAAGGTAAAGGCCGCCACCCAACCGGGTCCACGACGGCCTGCTCACGGGAGCTGTTCGGCCAAGGGACCCAGTGAACAGTCTCATCCGGCTGCTCCGATTGGCACCAACGAGTCTTGCTGGATGTTTTCCGCTGGCCGCCAGCTTCTCAACTGCAGTCTTCTTCGGTCAGCCCCATGAGCTCGGCCATCCGGTACTCCTCGAGGTAGTAGGCGCGGCCGTAGGCGACCTCGTGGCGGAAGGTCTTATCTTGGGCGATGAGCTCGAGAGCCTCGCCGATCTCGGGATTGGCCATCAGGTGACAGCAGGCCGAGCAGACGTTGCCGGGCTCGAAGAGAGTGGGTAGCAGGTCGCCGAAGCCGGCCTTCTGCAACTCCGAGATCAGCTTGCGCGGCCCCCAGACCCTGAGGGCATGCAGCACAACGTCGGTCTCCGCCCGGTCGAGGATCTCGGCCAGGGACTCGCAGTCCAGATTGCCGAGACGAAGCGGATGCGGCGTGCTCAGATCGATGACTGGACCGATGCAGGCGATAACGTCGCCGTTCGGAAAGAGCACCGGCGAGGCGGCCCCGAAGCAGGAGGCTCGAGGCGGGGTGTCGGACCAGCGTCGTTCACCGATGAGAACCCTGTCCCTGGCTCTGCCGCCCTCGAAGACGACGGAGGTCTCGATGAACTCCGGCTCGGTGATCTCGTGCAGCCGGTTCAGGATCTCGAGGTATTCCGCAGCCTCACGATCGTGGGTGCAGACCACGACATAGTAAGTGCGGCCCAGCTTTCGTGCTGCCCCGATGGCGAACCGGACTCGCTCAAACGGAATCGAGCGCTGGTGATAGGCGTCACAGCTGACGGCCAGTGAGTCGATCGATCCCAGCCGCTCGAGAATCTCTAGCGCCCTGCCCTCCGCGTCGGCCCAGAAGGCATTGGTCACCGCCGTCGCCCGCAGTTCGCGTTTCTTGGCGTGACCGGCGATAGCTTCGAGGGCGTCCAAATCGAAGAACGGCTCACCGCCGGTGAGCGATACTTCTTTTACCCGACCGCCGTCGTAGTCGGCAATCTGATCGACCCAGTCGATCGCTTGAGACGTTGCCATCGCCTCCGTCCGATTGGGACCAGCCCGGAGAATGCAGTGCGGACACGCGACCTGACAACGATAGGTCAACACCATGCCCAACGTCGTAAGGAAGGGGCGCTCTCGAAGCAGTACTTGCCTTGAGAGGCCTTCCCCACCCTCGGCAAGGCCACCCGGGGGTGCACCCAGAACGGATGACATCTCTCGCGAGAACGCCGGCGGCGCGCCGGCTATCCGCGCTTTGGAACCGCGTAGATCTCCCACTTCGTACCGATAGCCTTGCTCAGCTCCGAGCCGAGCCAGCGGCGATCGATGATGATTCCATAGGGGAAGATATCCGGCGGCAGGCGGATGTCGGTCTTGAAGGTGCTCAGCACCTCTCTCGGGATCCTGACTGCCTTGCGGGCAGAGGCCTTCTTGACCTTCTTCTTGACCATTTGTCGTCAGCCCTCCTTTCTGTTCATCCTGATAACATCTGTTGGCACGCCGACGCCATACCTGGACGGGCAGGGCTTCTGCCTCTCCCATAGGGTTGGCGCCGACGAGTCTCAGGTAGTCACGTTGCTCCATCCGCGCCGGTTGCAGTCTCGATTGAGTCCGCGGGTTTGCTGGACCGGCGCTCTGACCCACTGTCTCCCGACCCTGACCCAGTCCGACGACGTCCGGGTGAGGATACCGAGCCCACAGTAGGCCCAGAACTGCCTCTTGGTCCGGAACCGATGGGGTGTGATGACGATCGGTATCAACTGCGCCACTCGGATCGGTCCCAGGCCCGGGGCGGTCCTGAGGATGCGAGAGATCGGGTGCCGGCGAGACTCGGTCGATCGCGTCGCTCTTCGATCCGCTCTTCTTCCGCGGCTGCTCGACGACGATCTCGGCAACATGCGGTGCGAGGATCTCGTGAAGCCCTGCGCTCCACTCGCCCTCTTCTAGGCAGACGTGCAGCTGACCGGGAATCTGTGCGAGATGGCCCATCATCGCCTGGCCGTTGGTCTCGATGACATCCTGCCGAATCTTCTTGCCGGCAGCGCTCATCACGTAGATCGTCGAGCTTTTCGAATGCGTGTCGATTC
>CALZIK010000122.1 GCA_945787635.1 Thermoanaerobaculia bacterium
CGTCTCCGTCCGCTTGTAGCGGTCGACGCCTCTGTCGACCGTCTTGATTCGGTCGAGACAGAGCTCGACCGCTACAAGGCGCAGGAGCCTGATCTGCGTCTCCGTCCGCTTGCAGCGGTCGACGCCTCCGTCGACCGTCTCGATTCGGTCGAGACGGAGCTCGACCGCTACAGGCCGCAAGCGCCTGATCTGCGTCTCCGTCCGCTTGTAGCGGTCGACGCCTCTGTCGACCGTCTTGATTCGGTCGAGACGGAGCTCGACCGCTACAAACCTCAGCGAAACGGTCGGGAGGGGGCACCTGGGAAGGGTGAACCCGAGGGGCCTACCGGTCCAGGCGGGACTTAAGGCTCTGCAGGAGGTTGAGCGCCGCCAGGGGCGATAGGTGCTCCAGATCCACCTCGCGCAGAATCGAGATCACCATCTCGTCGGCGGGAGCGAAGAGGCCCAGCTGACCCGGGCCGCTGTCGGCGAGCTCGGTCCCGGCCGCGAGGCGCGGCCGTCCTGCCACGTCGTACTCGTGCGCTTCGAGGTTGGCGAGAATCTGGCCTGCGCGGTCGATGACCTCCCCGGGAATGCCCGCCAGCCGAGCGACATGCAGACCGTACGACTTGTCGGCGCTGCCGGCCACGACTCTGTGCAGAAACACGATCTTGTTTTCCCATTCCCGCACCGCCATGGTCCGATTCACGACACGCCGGAACATACCCGCCAGCTCGGTCAGCTCGTGGTAATGGGTCGCGAAGAGAGCCTTGGCCCCGACTTTCTCGTGGAGGTGCTCGACCGTCGCCCAGGCCAGCGACAGGCCGTCAAAGGTCGCCGTTCCGCGCCCGACTTCGTCGAGGATCACCATGCTGTGCCGGGTCGCGTTGTGGAGAATATTGGCGGTCTCGATCATCTCGACCATGAAGGTCGACTCTCCGCGGGTCAGGTCGTCGCTGGCGCCGACCCGAGTGAAGATTCGATCGACCAGGCCGATCTCCGCGCTCCGAGCCGGCACGAACGAACCGGTGTGGGCCAGCAACACGATCAACGCGCTCTGACGCAGGTAAGTGGATTTGCCTCCCATATTGGGGCCGGTCAGCACCACGATCTCGCCGGCGTCGTCGCCGAGCTCCAGGTCGTTCGGCACGAAGGTCTCGGAAGAGAGTTTTTCGACCACCGGGTGACGGCCGTCCTGAATTCGGATGGGCGCGCCGAGAGCCCTCAACCGGGGTCGTGAATAGCCGTAGCGGGCCGCGGCCTCGGCGAGATTCGCCAGAACGTCGATCGTCGCCAGCGCGTCGGCCAGCGCGCGCACCCGGGATCCAGCCTGCGCTACCGACTCGACCAGCTGAGCGAAGTAGCGCTCCTCGAGCTCGATCTGACGCCCCTCGGCCTCGAGCACCTGCTCCTCGAGCTCTTTGAGCTCCGGAGTGATGTAGCGCTCGGCGTTGACCAGAGTCTGTTTGCGGACGTAGCGCTCGGGCACCAGATCCTGGTTGGCGCGAGTGACCTCGAGGTAGTAGCCGAACACCTTGTTGTACCGGATTTTGAGTGAGGTGATCCCGGTCTCCTCGCGCTCGCGCGCCTCGAGCGCGGCGAGATGCTTCTTGGTATCGCGGGTCAGCGACCGGTAACGATCGAGCTCGGCGTCCACGCCTTCCGCGATGACTCCGCCCTTACTCACGCCGGCGCTGGGCGTCGCCGCCAGGACGCGCGCGAGCTCGACCTCGAGATCCGCGACCGCATCGGTCGCCGCCAACTCGCTCAAGAGAGTTCCGCCGAAACCGGTAAGCTCGGAGAAGATCACCGGTGCGGCGCCCAGGGCCGTTCGTAGAGAATCCGCCTCCCGCGGCGTCAACGAGCCGAGGACCGCCCTCGAGAGCAGCCGCGCCGGGTCGCCGACCGCTCGAAGAGACTCTCTCAAGCGCTGGCGCTTCCCCTCGGCCTCGACCAGCTCCGCCACCGCGTCCTGCCGGTTGCCGATCCCGGACTCTGAGCGCAACGGCCGGTCCAGCCACGACTTCAGCAATCGGCTGCCAGGCGGCGTCACGGTCCGGTCGAGCACGCCGAGGAGGGTCCCCGTGCGAGAACCGGTGTTCAGGTTTCGAAAAACCTCGAGATTCGCCAGGGTCGTCGGATCGAGCTGTAGGCGTTCCTCGCTGGTACGCACCACGACGCCCTGGATGTGGGAAAGCTCGCTCTGTTGGGTGTCCCGGGCGTAGGAAAGGGCCAGCGCCGCGGCCTGGACGGCCAGGTCGTCGCCCTCGCCGAGACCGAACGCCCGCAGGCTCCGAGCTCCGAACTGGCGCTGGAGCAGCTCTTCGGCGCGGCGCGGCTCGTACCAGGCACCGTCCTCGGCCGCGGTCAGGCACAGCCGCCTTTGTTGGCCCCAACGACTCACCGGCTCGGGAATGCTTCCGGTGAGCACCAGCTCGCGCGGATCCGAGAGGCGAAGATCCTGGACCGCGTCATCGACGTCCCGCCAGCGGCGGACGAAAAACGACCCGGTGGAAACATCCAAGAACGCGCCCGCGCCGCGATCACCGTTCCAGGCGATTCCGGCGAGAAGATTCTCTTCCTTGCCCTCGAGCAGATCCGGTTCGCTCACGGTCCCCGGGGTCACGACCCGGGTGACTTCGCGCTTGACCAGCCCCTTGGCCTCGGCCGGATCCTCGACCTGATCGCAGATCGCGACCTTGTAGCCCGCTCGAATCAGCTTGCCGAGATACACTTCCAGGGCATGATGCGGCACGCCGCACATGGGTGTCTCGCTGTCTTTGCCCTTGTGCCGGGCGGTCAGAGCGACTTCAAGAACCGGAGCGATCAGTACGGCATCATCGAAGAAGACCTCGTAGAAGTCGCCCATCCGGTAGAGCACGATCGCGTCGGGATGCTGGGCCTTGACTTCCGAGTAGTGCCGCAGCATCGGAGTCATCTGAGTGACCGAAGACATTCGACGGAAGTATAGCGACCCGCCTGGGAACGATTGCGCGTCCGAAACGACGAGCCTCTTCGCGATCGACAGCGGCTCGCCCGCCTCGAGCGTGGCCTTGCTCTGGAACGGCGGCCTGCAAACGCGCGAGTTCGGGGTCGGCGAATCGTCAGGCCGCCTGCTCTCGGACCTTGACGAGCTGCTCGCGCTGGCCGGCGGCAGTCTTGTGGACCTGAGCGGCCTGGTCGCGCTGCGGGGACCGGGCAGCTTTACCGGACTGCGGGTAGGGCTCGCGACGATCCTGGGCTTGCATCAGGCACTGGGCACGCCCGCCACGGCGGTCACCACCTTCGAGGCGCTGGCCTGGCAGGCGCGCCGCCGTCGGGGAGCTTCGCGGTCTCCGATCGCGACCGCGGTGGACGCTCTGCGAGGCGAGCGGTTCGTGCAGACTTTCGATGGCACGAGCCTCGAGCCCCTGGAAGAGCCGACGATTCGATCCGACGCCACCGTCGCGGCGCTGCCCGAGGCCTGGGTCATCGGGTTCGGTCTGTCCCGGATCCGGGCGCTCGCGCGGACGCCGGAGGCGGAGGCGCGGCTGATCGAGGCCGAGCCGCTGGCGACGGATCTCGCCGCCCGCGCCTCCACTCCCCCATTCGAGTGGGACGCCGCCCTGCTGACCGAGCCGCTCTACCTGCGTCCGCCGGCGGTGACGGCCAGACCGGTCAGGCGCTGAGGTCGAACCCGCGGAGCCGGTCTCTACGCGCCCCTCGGCTTGTGCGCCACGAGACCGTAGTCCTGAAAGCCGAACAGCAGCTCATCGAGGCGATCGCGCAGCCGGTTGATGCCTTCGACCAGGGGCAGGAGGTCGCCGTCGATGCCGTCGGCCGAAACCTCCGGGAGTCGGTCCTCGGAGGCGAAGGGCTGCAGGTCGACGTGCTCGACCGGATCAAAGCCGCTGAGCTCGAGCATGGTCTTGAGGCTCTCCGGATGCACAGGACGCTCGTGGGTGGGGTCGATCCAGAATCGGCTGGCGCCCACCACCACCGAGACCGGGTTGGGAGTCTCGAGAACCAGAACGCCGCCCGGCTCGAGCGCGCGCCAGGCCAGTCGAGTCAACCGATCCAGCTCGGGAGCCGGCAGATGCTCGATCACGTGGAAGGAGACGATCCCGCCCAGCGAGGCCTCCTCGCGTGCCTCGAGAGCCGAGAACAGGTCGCCGACCTCGGCCTCGAAGCCCTTTTCCCGGCATCGCGAGACCATCTCGACGTTGGAATCGACTCCCGAGCACCGGATTCCGTGCGCCGACAGAACCTCCAGGGCCTCGCCACGCCCGCACCCCAGATCCAGGACCTGTCCCCTGCCCTTGAGCGTCTCGAGGTAGGGCTCCAGGCGGCCGGCAATGTCCTCTTCGCTGCCCCGAAAGCGATCCTCGAACTCGAGGTACTTCTCGTCGGCGACGGCCCGAGCCAGCTCGGCCCGCGGATCCGGGGATTCGCCCTCGGCCACGGCGAGCAGACCGCCCAGCCGGCCCCAGCGCTCGCGGCTCAGCTCGCGATACCGGTCCAGCTTGTTGTCGAGCTGTGCAAAGAGCGCGGCGGTGTGGTCCATGACCTCGTCGTAGCCTCGATTGTGGAAGCCCTCGAGATGATCCATGCGCTTGGCGTGCGAGCGCAGGAAGTCGGAGTGCTGCTTTTCGAGATTTTTAACGTCCACCACCCTGGCCGACTCGGTCTGGACCGCGATCAATTCTTCGGTCTGCTTGTCCCGCGTCTCTCGAAGGTCGCGTACCAGCTCCGCTTGAACCGTCTGAAGATCGCCACCCAGGTGGGCCACTTCCGCGCTCAGCGCCCGCCGGACTTCCGCGACCAGATCTTGCAATTGCTCCGCCTCCCGCTGCAACGGCCCGATCGCTTCGATCTGGTCTTGCAGGGTGAGGTTGTACGCTCTTTGCCTCTCCCAGAGGTCCGCCTGCGGCGCGCGCACTACGCCGCGGAGAAGCCGCTTGCCGAGAACCACCAGCCGCCCCAGCCAGCCCCGGTGGCTGACGATCGGGAACTCATGGTCGGCCTGCCAGAGCGAGCGCCACTGCCCCAGATCTCGACTCTCTCCACTCCGGAGCGACTCGATCACCGCCTCCGGAATCTCAGGGGTGCGATCTGTCATGGGGTTTCGAACCGGATGGACCGCGCGCGATCGCGCCAGCCTACCATGGGCTTCTAACCCTCAGGCTCTGCCGTCGGGTCGTCGGTCGGGTCGCCGCCGCGGCCATCGCCCGGATTGCTGATCGGCCCGACGCGGACCTCCGCGCGGGCGAGCGGCGCCTGGTTCCAGGCGCCATACCAGATCGCGCCCCCCAGGTTGAGGTCGATCACCAACTCGTAAAGCCCACTCTTGGCCGGCCAGCGCACCTCGAGCTCGGTCTCGAGCTCCGAGCCTCGCGGCACCCTGCCTTCGAACCCCTGGAGCCGGCCTCGAACCGGGCGGTCGTCCGGCCGGCGCGGCAGCCGGTAGATCCGGTAGCCGAGCCGGGTCGGCACCATTTCGCTGCTCGACCAGAACCTGGAACCGGTGTTGCGAACCCGGATCGCGAACGACTCCGAGCCGCCGGCCACCGCGGTCTCAGGCAGCGACGCCTCCATCACCACGCCTCGAAAGAACTTCGGGACCAATCTCATCGAGCCCAGGTAATGCACTTCCGCACTGCGTTCTTCGCCGGCCGCGAGCCCCTCGACTCGCTCGAGCCGAAATCGGTGCGTCCGGGTCCACAGCGGCGCGTCGGGGTGAAACCAGAACGCGAGGCGCCGTCTCGCGGGCTTGAGCTCGATCTCCACCAGGCCCCAGGCGCCGTTCTCGTTGGGCTCGAGATCGAACGACAGCTCCTGTCCATGCCCCCGATAGTGGAGCCGACCGCTTCCCGCGTCGGTACGCGCGAGGAAGCGCACCACCGCCGCCTCCCTCTGATTGGCGTGAAGGACCTCCGCCGCCGGGTCGCCGGCTCGCAGGGTGAACCCGGTGGGGTCGACTACGGCATAGGGGTCTACGAAGCGAAAGAACTCCTCGGTCCAGTAGACGTCGCGGCGACCGTCAATGTCTCGGGCCGTGGCCTCGTAGGGAAGCAGACGGAAGAGGCCCGCGTAGGCGTGGCTCTGACTCGATCTTTGCCGCTCGGGCGTACGCAAGACCGAGACGCAGGCGGAAAGGAAGACCACCACGGCGACCAGCCACGCCCAGGCCAGTCCCTTCGCAGAGAGCGATCGGCGCGGCACGAAGAGGAGCCCCATGTAGCCGGTGAGAAAGTACCGGTTGCCCAGAAAGGTCGCGCCTCCGAAGTAGTTTCTCGGCATCCAGACCAGATAGAACGCGACCAGCGCAGCCACGGTCAGGAGCACGGCCCAGGACACGGCATCCGGACGGCGCAGGCCGCCGGCGACCAGAATCAAGGCGATCGGGAAGTACCAGAGCAGACCACTGTGACGGCCGGCCAGGAAATAGAAGGCCGAGTACGAGCTCACCACCGGGTCCAGGTTCGGCCGAACGCCGATCACCTGGGTCGCGAGGGCCACCTTGTCGCTGAACTGCTCTCGGGCGGTCTCGGCTCCTGCCCCCACCGGATAGCCGCTCTCGGGGTTGAAGGTCGCCCGCACCGTCTTGTAGGGCATGAACGCTCCGGCGAGCCGGTGATTGAAAGCGAATCCCACTCCACCCGCGATCACAACGAGCGCTCCCAGCAGGACCGCCCGGCGCCAGCGACCGCGAAACAACCACGCCAGCACCGGCGCCGCCGCGAGCACCAAATTGGGCAACCGCATGCCCGCGGTCAGTGCCACCAGTGCCACTCCCAGATAGGGCGCCCAGGCGCGATCGAACAGCCGAGCCGAACCGCCGACCATTGGCGCCACGGCTGCTTGTTCCGTCTTCGACCCTGGCTCCCCTGGCACCGCCCGATCCCGGACCCCGGCGAGCCCCAGCGCCAGACCGGCGAGCGTCATGGAAGCCTGCAGGGAGTCGCTCATCGTCCACGCCGCATAGCCCAGGACGACGCTGGTCCCGCCGAAGGTCGCGACCGTCACGGCGGGCCGCGACCAGCCGAACCGCGAGAGAGCCGACCACGCCAGCCACATCGCCGCCGCCAGCGCCACGACGTTGAGCGCGATCAGCCCCGCGACCCCACCGAGCCGGTACCAGGGAGCCGCCAGAAGCGGATAGAGCACCGGCTTGGAATAGGCGATGCGGTCGCCGTACTCCTGCAAGATCACCGACTTGCGGCCGCGCTGAGGCGCCGCCTCGAGGCGCTCGAGGTCGGGCGCGCCGAAGACCAGGTCGCCGTCCAGGGCAAGGCTCTCGGTCATCGCCAGGAAGGTGCCCTCGTCACCGCTGACGACCGAGGCGCTGTGCCGGGCCGAGAGCAGAAACAGATGGCCCGCGAGAGACAGCGCCAGCAGAACGACGGCCAGCAGGCGGTCCCGATTTCTCAGAGTCTTCAGAGGTTCCCCCATGTCCCGACTACCGGACGGATTCTGTCACTCCACGGCTCGGATTCCCGGGTCTCGGCCGGGTCCGGCTCGGCTTGATCGCCCAATCTCAGGGTGTTATCCTTCTCCTACGCAGTGATGAAGGCATCCCGTCGCACAACCTGCAACCTGGATGGGGCACACCGCGCGCAGTGAGCGCTCTTCGCCACAGCTGCAGTCGACCCCCCGTGGACTCACGCCACCCCACAAACCTCGTTTTCACTTCCCGATCCGACCAGGATCAAAAGGAGGATACTCGCGTTGCCGAATCTCGATGACGGCCTGAAGCAGGAGTTGCTCGAAACGGATGAGGAGTTCCGCCGCTTGTTTGAGGAGCACCAGAACTACAAGCAGCGGCTGAACGAGATCAAAGAAAAGTCTTTCCCCTCGCCTGAGGACGAGACCGAAGCGAAGCAGATCAAACTCCGCAAGCTGGGCCTCAAGGACAGAATGGAAGCGATCGCCCGCATGCACCGGCAGGAGAAGGTTCCCGCCTAGCCTCCCGCCCCTCCGACCGGACGCATGCGAGAGGGCCGCTCGAGGCCCTCTCGCTTTTTGTGCGCCGGGAAGGAATCTCAATCGATGACATTCGCGCGCGAAGCATGGGTTTTCGTACTTCCATTCGCCTTCCTGGCGCTGGTCGCGGTCTTGGTCCACTGGCCTAGGTCGGCGGTCGCGCTGGCCGTCCTTTCGATCCTCATCCTGGCGTTCTTTCGGATTCCCCGGCGCGACTACAGCGGTCCGGCGAGCATGGTCCTGGCGCCCGCCAACGGCACGGTCACGGCAATCGCCACGGTCGACGAGCCGCTCATGGGTCCCGGCCCATTCCAGCGCGTGACCACCTTTCTCTCGGTTTTCAACGTACACGTCCAGCGTGCGCCGATGGACGGAAGGGTGGTCGAATCGCGCTTCCGCCCGGGCAAGAAGCTGGCCGCCTTCAAACCCGAGGCTGGAGAGGTCAACGAAAGTCATCTGGTCGTGCTCGAAACGGCTTCGGGGCAGCGCATCGGCGTCAAGCAGATCGCCGGCTTGGTCGCGCGCCGCGTGGTCAGCTATCTGGAGCCCGGGCAGGAGGTCCGCCGAGGAGACCTCATCGGAGTGATCAAGTTCGGCTCGAGAGTCGATCTCTATCTGCCCGAATCCCACCAGCTCCTGGTCTCCAAGGGAGATCGGATGATCGAGGGCAAGACGCCGGTCGCCAAGCCTTCCGAGGCAGTGACGAAGGGTCCGTCTTGACCCGCCTGGCCATCTGTAACGCCGAGTCTTTCCTGGGGCGCGAGATCAAAGACGCCCTGGCGCGGCGCCGCGAGCTCTGGGATGACCTGAGGCTGCTGAGCGAGACCTCGGAGGAGGCTCTGGTCACCGACATCGGAGGCGACGCGGCACTTGTGCTGCCCGCGACCGCCGACAACCTGGAGGACGTGGATCTCCTGTTCTTCTGTCCCGGAGCCTCCGAATCGGTGGAGATCCCGAGCGTCGTGCCCCGCAACGTCGCGTCCGTCGTGGCGGTCGAAGACGGCCTGGTCCCCGGGCTACCGCCGGTCGTCGCCGGCGTCAACGCGCCGCCCGCGGGGAGTGCCGACGTCGCGCCCCGGGTATCGAGCGCTCATCCGGCGCTGGTCGCGCTGGCCCACCTGCTGTCGCCGCTCGTCGATCTGGGACTCGAGGCCTGCACGGCGTCCGTGGTCCTGCCGAGCTCGACCCGAGGGCAGGCGGGGGTCGATCAGCTCCTCGCGCAGACCCGATCGATTCTCGCCTTCCAGTCGCCGCCCGCCGACGAGGTGTTCGGCTTTCAGCTGGCATTCAATCTGGTTCCGGGTTCGCTGGCCGGCGGTCGGCTGGTCGAGCCGCTGCGCGCTGTTCTCGGCGCCGAACAGCTCGAGTTGGCAATCCAGACCTCGCTCGGAGGCGTCTTTCACGGGCTGGCGGTCGGAGCATTCGTCCGGCTCGGCACGAAGGCAACCGAGGCCCGAATTCGCAAGACGCTGAAGGCTTCGCCGGCGCTCGGGTTCGCCCGACATCCCGACAAGCTCGGCCCGATCGACGTCGCCGGCTCCTCCACCATCCGGCTCGGCGCGATCGAGGCTTCGCCGGACGGCCGGGGTTTCTGGCTGCGTGCGGTCATGGACAACCTCACCCTGGGCGGCGCGCTCAACGCGATCGGCGTGGCCGAAGCGATCTTGGGGGCGCAGCCGTCCGGCCCGCGCAACCGCGTGATGTAGGCGAGCAGCCTATTCGCCGGCGTGCGGGTCCGGCCGCCGCTCCAGGTACTGCTCGACCGCCAGCAGCCCGTCTTCGCCCGCCATCGCCACGACGTCGAGCAGCTCGCTCATCGTCGTGACCTCTTCGAACTGCTCGTTGACGAACCAGTCGAGAAATCGCTGCGCGATGTAGCTGCGATCTTCATTGCCCTGAGCGACCAGGTCGTAGATCTGCTGGGTCACCGTTTTCTCCGACTCCAGCGCCAGCGCCACAGCCTCGCGCGCATTGCCAAAACCGCATTTCGGCGCGGGAATCGACGGAATCGAGAGGTCGCCGTCAGCATCGACCACGAACTTCTGGAATTTCATGGCGTGCATACGCTCTTCTTCGGCCTGCAAATAGAAAAAGTCGGCCAGTTTGGGCAGGCTCCGGGCATCGAAGTACGAGGCGATGGCCACGTATTGCATCGACGCCGCCATCTCGTGGCCGATCTGCTGGTTCATACCCTGGATCAACGTTTCGCTGGCGATCATTGGCTCTCCCTGTTGGTTCTCCGGGGAACAGAATCGGCTCCCGGCCAGTTGCTATAGTAACGCGCCCGGCGCAGCTCGAGCGCGCTGAATCTGGAGACAATATGGCACCCATCGATCCAAGCAACCGGCATCGCGTGATCATTCTCGGTTCCGGGCCGGCCGGACTGACCGCCGCGCTCTACGCCGCTCGAGCCAACCTCGCGCCACTGGTGCTCGAGGGCACTCAGCCCGGTGGCCAGCTGACCATCACCACGGACGTCGAAAACTACCCCGGCTTTCCAGAGGGCATCCTGGGGCCCGAGCTGATGGACAAGATGCGCGAGCAGGCAAAGCGCTTCGGCGCCGAGGTCAAGTTCGAGCAGGTCACCTCGGTCGACTTCACCGGGCACCCTCGGACCGTGGTCACCGATGGGGCAACCTACCGAGGCGATGCGATCGTGATCGCCACCGGGGCCAGCGCGATGTCGCTCGGTCTCGAGTCCGAGCAGAAGCTGATGGGCTACGGCGTATCGTCCTGCGCGACCTGCGACGGCTTCTTCTTCAAAGAGAAGGAGCTGGTCGTCGTCGGAGGCGGCGACTCGGCCATCGAAGAGGCCATCTACCTCACCAAGTTCGCCACCAAGGTGACCGTGGTCCACCGCCGTGACGAGCTGCGCGCCTCGAAGATCATGCAGGACCGGGCTTTTGCCCACGAACGGGTCGAGTTCATTTGGGACTCCGTGGTGCGCGAGATCCTCGGGTCGCGGGAGGACAAGGTGCGTGGCGTGGTACTCGAGAACGTGAAGACCGGAGAAGTTACCGAATTCCCCTGCCAGGGGGTCTTTGTCGCGATCGGGCACAAGCCGAACACCGGTTTTCTCGAGGGCGTCATCGACATGGACGAGAAAGGGTATCTGGTGGCCGAGGAGCCCACCACGCAAACCAACGTAGACGGGGTCTTCGCCTGCGGCGACGTCATCGACGCGAGCTACCGTCAAGCGGTGACCGCGGCGGGATCGGGCTGCAAGGCCGCGATCGACGCCGAACGCTGGCTCGAGGCACGGGATTGATGAACCGGGCGCGGACGGTCGGTGAGCTCAAGGCCTCCGGATATGTCTCACGCTCGGTCAAGGACGAGATCCGTTCGAACCTTCGGACAAGACTCGAGGAAGGCGCGCGGCTTTTCCCGGGCGTTCTCGGCTACGACCGGACAGTCATTCCGGGAGTGGTGAACGCGCTCCTCGCGCGGCACGACTTCATCTTGCTCGGCTTGCGGGGCCAGGCCAAGACCCGGCTGCTGCGCGGCCTGACCGATTTTCTGGACGAGCACGTGCCGATCCTGGCCGGCAGCGAGCTCAACGACGACCCGCTGGCGCCGATCTCGGCGTGGGGCCAGCAGCTTCTCGAAGACGCGGGTGACGACGCTCCCGTCGAGTGGTGGCATCGCGAGGAGCGCTACAACGAGAAGCTCGCGACTCCCGACGTTTCGATCGCAGACCTGCTCGGCGACATCGACCCGATCAAGGCGGCGACACGCAAGCTCACTTTCGCCGATCCCGAGGTCATGCACTTCGGTATCGTGCCGCGGACCAACCGCGGGATCTTCGCGATCAACGAACTGCCGGACCTGGCGCCTCGCATCCAGGTCGGACTGCTCAACATCTTGGAGGAAAGAGACCTGCAGCTGCGAGGTTTCCCGGTTCGGATCCCACTCGAGATCCTGATGGTCTTCTCCGCCAACCCCGAGGACTACACCAATCGAGGCTCGATCATCACCCCGCTCAAGGACCGGATCTCTTCGCAGATCCTGACTCACTACCCCTCCGACGTCGCCACGGCCGCGGAGATCACCGCCCAGGAAGCCTGGACCGATCGAGACACGGAGCTACCCGGCCTGCCCGCGAAGATCGTCCGGCTGGTCGAGGAGATCGCCTTCGCGGCGCGCGACAGCGATCTGGTCGACCAGACCTCGGGGGTGTCCGCGCGAATGCCGATCTCCGCCCTCGAGCTGCTGGTCTCGAACCTCGAACGCCGTGCCTTTCGGCACGGCGTCGAGGCCGCTGCGCCGCGCTTGTGCGACCTCTTCATGCTGCTGCCCGCCATCACCGGCAAGGTCGAAATGGTCTACGAAGGCGAGCAGCAGGGAGTCGAGGTGGTCGCCCGGCAGATCATCGGCGACGCCATCAAGAAGCTCTTCGACGAGCACTACCCGAAGGTGGGCCGGTCCGTGGGTAGCGGTGGCGAGGGAGACGACAGCGTCTACTCTCCGATCGTCGCCTGGTTCGCCGAGGGCCACGACGTAAACATCTCCGACGAGCAGTCGGCGGACCAGTACCGGGCCGAGCTCGAGAAAGTGCCGGGGCTTCTCGACCTCGCGCGCGCTCACACCAACGGCGCAACTCCAGGTGAGGACGCCTTTTCGGCCGAGCTCGTCCTCGAGGGCCTGCACCAGTACCTGAAGCTCGGCCGTGAAGACCTCGACAGCCGAATCACCTACAAGGAGCTGGTCAAATTTCAGCTCCTCCGGCCCCACGCGAGACGAGAATGAGCCCAGGCAAGGTCTCTCCGACCGGCGCGGCCGCTCGCGGCTAGCGACACGGAAACGCCGCCGTGCGCCATCGGTTCTTCCACCTGGACCCCGCGCTTCTCGATTCCATCCTCGCTGGTCTCAGCCTCGAACGGCTGTTCAACCAGCTTTTGCTCGCCGCCGGCGGCGACGTCGAGGAAGCAATAAACTGGATGCGCTACCTCCAGGAGCAGGGACACATCGACCTCGCAGTCGACCTCGAGGCCTTCTTCGACGAGCTCGAAGGCCGGCGGCTCATCGCCCGCGACGGCGACGGTTCGGCAGTGCTCACCGGCAGCGGCGAACGGCGGATTCGGAAAGAGGCCTTCGAGGAGATCTTCTCCAGCCTGTCGCGCAGCTCGACTGGTTATCATCCGGTGCGCTCGGTCGGCGAGGGCACCGAGCAGCTGCCCGAGACGCGCGCTTATCGATTCGGAGACGACGTGCACCGGCTCGATGCCGCCTCCTCGGTGCGTAACGCGCTCAAGCGCACGCTCGGCAGCCTCGAGCTCGCCGAGCAAGATCTCGAGGTCCACGAGACCGAGCACCTGACCGCCTGCGCCACCGTGCTCGCGATCGACATCAGCCACTCGATGATCCTTTACGGCGAGGACCGCATTACCCCGGCCAAGAAGGTCGCGCTGGCGCTGACCGAGCTCATCACCACCAAGTACCCCAAGGATTCGCTCGGCGTTCTGCTCTTCGGTGATCGAGCCGAGCGAATCGAGCTCGCCGACCTTGCCTACATCGAAGCCGGTCCGTACCACACCAACACCCGCGAAGGCCTGCAGCTGGCCCGCTCGATGCTCGCCCGGCACAAGCAGCCGAACAAGCAGATCTTCCTGATCACCGACGGCAAGCCCTCAGCGATCACCGAAGGCGGAGCAGTCTACAAGAACCCCTTCGGGCTGGACATGAAGATCGTCAACTGGACCTTGGAAGAGGCCGACCTTTGTCGGCGCCAGAAGATCGTGATCACGACCTTCATGCTCGCGACCGACCCGACGCTCACCGACTTCGTCGAAAAGCTCACCCAGATCAACCGGGGGCGGGCCTACTTCGCCTCACCCTACGATCTGGGCGAGTTCATCCTCGCCGACTACATCAAGAATCGGCGCAAGCGGCTGCACTAGGAGAGGAAAGTCGGTCGACAGGGACGTCGACCGCGACAGCAAGAATCGGTCCGATGCCTGAAGGGCCGGCCGCGTGCCTCTTACGAGGGAGGTCCGCCAACCGAGAAGAGGCGCCCGCGGCCCACTATCGGTGGTGGCGCCCCAGAGATTCAATTGCCAGACTGTCGACATGGACGTCGACCGCTACAAGGCCCGCGGCAAAACCAATCGCATGGGGGACACCAAGGAATGGTGTCCCCCATTGGGTGTCCCCGGTTTAGTTCGCCTTGGAGCCGCCGACTATCTGCTTGGCCTCGCCGGCGCGGACGACGCCGTCCGGCGTCGTGTGGTTGATCAATGCCAAGAGCTCGGGCTCCGTGTTGGAGGGGTACCGCCGCGCGAATTCGCCGAACGGCATGTCGCGCCGGAGGTTGACCACTTTCACCCGCGCCGGCTGCACATCGAGGACCCGGCGATCGGTCACTTTGTCGAAGCTGCCGATGAAATCAGCGATCGTTCCGCCATAGCCGGACCACTTGCTCTGAAGGGTGTACCCGAGCAGGCGGTAGGTATTGTCGTTGTAACGGACGAAGCCGACCTGGCCTACGAGCGCGTCCTGCTCCTGGGGAACCTTGAACTCGGCCATCGCGGCCGGAAAGCCGTGAATCCGTCCGGTCTGCGTCCGCCCAGCCTCGATGCCCTCCTGATCGAGAAACGCTTTGGCGGCCGCGACCGGATCGGCTTCGGACTCGAGCGTCAACGCAACGACGGCGTCCTGCGCCTGACTTTGGCCGACCACGGCCTGGGTCTGGTTCTGGGTCGCCCAGCCCTCTGGAAACACCAGCTGGAAGGCGAGCTCGGGATGCAGGAAACGGCGCTCCTCGAAGTAGCCCTGACGAGGGTTCGGACCGAAGACCATGCCGTCGAGCCGGCCGAAATAGGTCGGTCGGTTTCGCTTGGCATTGGTGAAGTCCTGATTGAGTTGACCGATCTGACCATTGATTCTCGCGGCCCGGGCGTCCGGATCCGGATGGGTCGAAAGCCAGTTGGGCAGTCGCCCGGCGCCGGACAGAGCGGAGACGTTCTTGAGGATCCCGAACACCTCGGGCATCTCCCGCACGTCCCAACCGCCGTCGATCGTGTAGCGAACCCCCAGATCGTCCGCCTGGCGCTCATCGTCGCGGGAGTACTTGAGAAACAGAAGGCCGAGGCTCTGTTGGGCCAGATCACCGAACCGAGCGAACTCGGGCGACGCGATCATGCCGACACCCAGCCCGATGGTCGCGAGCTGCGCCTTGCTCATCCGGTTGGCGCCGTGGCGCCCGGTGACGTGGCCGATTTCGTGCCCCAGTACCGAAACCAGCTCAGCCTCACTCGAGAGATGGGTCATGATGCCCCGGGTCACGTAGATGAACCCGCCCGGCAGCGCGAAGGCGTTGACAATGGGGTCGTCGATGATCGTAAAGGTCCACGGCAGATCCGGCCGCTCCGACAGTGCCGCGAGCTCCTGGCCGAGGGTCGCGACGTAGGCCTGAGCCTGCTCGTCGGGGTAGACGCCCATGGTCGCCGAGATCTGGCCGTGAGCCTCCTGCCCCATCGCGATCTCCTGCTCCTCGGAGATGAGCATGAGCTGCCTCTCCCCGGTCGCGGGGTTGACCGCGCATCCGGCAATCACAACCAGCAATCCGGCGGCCGCTCCCAATCGAGCAAAGACGCTCCTCAGTTTCGATGTTCTCATCTACCGTCCTTCCCGAGCCTGCTCGGCCCGTGCCTTTCGATCCAATCCTCCGTAGGCGCCATTCTAGCCTCGCCGCCCACCGACTTTCGAGGATCTCTGCCGTAATACCGACCGCAACGAGCGATATCCTCTTACACACCTGTAGAATCAGCGCCCCGAAGCCCGTTTCTTGAATCGTCTGCCCGGGAGGCGCACGCCATGCAGTCCAGTCAGCGTCAGCTCGCCCGCATCGTTCCCCTCCTCGCCTTCCTGAGCTACCCATCGCTCGCAGGCGCTCAGGCGGTCGCCGAGGGGCAGACCGCTTCGGGAGCGCACTACCGCCTCGTCGTGCCCGACGGATGGAACCCGGCCGATGGCCTCGTTGTCTGGAATCACGGGTTCTCGCTCAGCCCGGTCGGACCTGTCGATGTGGACGAGACCGCGCTGATCGAGGCGTTCGCCCTGCCCCAGGGATACGCGGTCGCCGCCTCGAGCTACTCGCTCGCCGGCTGGGCCGTTTTTCGAACCAACCAGGATCTCGAGCAGATGGTAGGCGCCTTCGAGGACGAGTTCGGGGTTCCTGATGAAGTCATACTGACCGGTGCCTCCCTCGGCGGTATCGTCACGGCGGCGGCGCTCGAAAGAGCGGATCTCGGCAACGTAACCGGCGCCCTGACGATCTGCGGGGCGGTCGGCGGAAGTCGCAACTGGAATGGCGGGCTGGACTTGCGTCTGCTCTACGACGCGGTTTGTGACCTTCGAAAGGCGCGCATACCGGGTGGTCCCAAGGGCCTGGAAAAGAACTCGAATCTGACGACCGCGAAGGTCGCCAAGGCGGTCAACGCTTGCTTCGGGTTGAACAAGCCCGAGAACCAGCGCAAGAACAAGCAGAAAAAGCGACTGGCGAAGTTTCTCGATCTCGCGAAGATCCCGGAGAACTTCGTTCACCGCAACATGGCCTACGTCACCTTCGCGATGGCCGATCTCGTCTATGACAGAAGGAAGATGAAGGGCAAGCAGGGCGCGGGCAACCAGAACGTCGACTACGGCGACGCCGACATCAACCGGCGAATCGAGCGTTTCCAGCCCAAGAACTCCAAAGCGCGAAAGCTCGGCAGAAACTACACCCCGAGCGGCAACGTCGGGGACGTGAAGATCGTCTCGATCCACACCGACAAGGACGGCCTGGTGATCGTCGAAAACGAGAGCGAGTGGGCCAAGGTAGTGCCCGCCGACCAGCTCACCGTAGGGATCGTCGTCGAGGATGTGCCGAGCCACTGCGACTTCAGCAACGCCGAGATCATCGGAGCCTGGGACGCCCTGCGGAACTGGGTCGGCGGCGGCCCACAACCCAGCCCGGAAGATCTCCAGGTGTCCTGCCGGTCCTGGGAGCCCTTCGTCGGGGGCCCCTGCCGGATCGACGCCGACTACGAGATCCCCGACATGGACACCCGGATCCGCCCACGCGGCTAGAGGCAGCAGGGCGACTCGACTAGAGGCTCGTGATCTTCTGGGTCCCGCCGTGATGGCTGCAAAAGGCCCGGGCCTCGGCAACTGCGTTTTCGACCGCCTCGGCCCGATCGTCCCCGTAGCCGATGATCTGCCGGCCCAACTCGCCGTTGGCGCAAAGCACCCTTACGGCGGCCTGGGCTCGGCCCTGCGGCCGCTTGAGCTCACTGTCGGCCCGATCCGCGCGGCCCCGCGGATTCGCGCCGGTCTCTTTGGTAGCAGTTTCCCTTGTCACACTAAGTACTTTCCGCTCGGCGCCGAATCCTGACAAGGTTCTCGCGCGGCGCACGCCGCTCGGCGCCGGAACCGGAACCGGTCTCAGGCTCGCCTGCGCTCGGCGATACGGCGCGCGTGATGGGCGTTGTGGTAGAGAGTGAAATACAGGAGCTCACGCACGGTCATCGTGCCGAGCAGTGGGTGCTTGGCCTGCTGGCGATCCAGAGACCGCTCCGGCCAGGCCCCAATCGCTCGATCGAGATCTCCCCCGGCGGCAACCCACTGCCGCATGAGGAGTTCTCGCAACGCCTCGGGCTCCGGATTGGGAGTACCCTTCGTAGGATCGTACCGGCCGGAAGCCTGGCCGCCGGCCCGTAGCGCCTCCCGGTACAGCGCGCGCACCTCTTCGAACGTGCCGGAGCCCCTCCGGCTCAGGCCGAACCTGAGAGTCAGGAGCGGCCTCGGCACCGACATGCCCTGAGTGAGCGCTCCGATCGCGGTGATCAGATGACGAAGATGCTCGGCGGGAGACCAGTGCTCGCCCTGCCGCGAGTGAAACTCCTCGAGGGACATCGAAGCAACCAGGCCGGAGACCTCGACATGCAGCCCTGCCAGGCTCTCTCGCAGAGCGGCAGTCGTTCTCGGTGGCTCGATGTCGAACATACCCGCGTCTCAACAGTCTAGCCGGTCTCCTCGCCGTCGGACGCTCCGCCGCTACGATAGAACCGAATCTCGACCTTCTCCAAAGTCGCCAAGCCTTCCTGGACCACCGAAGGCCACCACAATACAAGTCTAACCCGGCGCGTCCCGAGGCGAGGCCGGGCACGGCGCTCTTCGCCGGCCGCCGACCGCCCGAGGCGCGCCTACCCGATCGGACGGCGGCAGCTCATCGCCTGCGGGATAGACTGCTTCGCGCCGAGCCATGAACCGGCTTGGCGAAGGAGACCAAGCATGCAAACCCGAACCGAGTACGGCATGAGCACGCGGCTGAGCCTGTCCTACGACAGCGCCGTCGCTCGCGCGACCGAAGCGCTTCAGGCCGAGGGCTTCGGCGTCCTCACCGAGATCGACGTCAAGGCAACGTTGAAAAAGAAGCTCGACGTCGATTTTCGCCGCTACGTGATTCTCGGCGCCTGCAACCCCAATCTGGCACATCGCGCGCTCGGCGAAGAGTTGGAGATCGGCCTGCTGTTGCCATGCAACGTGATCGTCTATGAAACCGAAGGCGGCAGCGCCGTAGCCATCGCCGACCCCCGGGCAATGATGGAGATCTCCGCCAACCCCGCGCTCGAGCCGGTGGCGACCGAGGCGCGCACACGGCTGGAGCGAGTTCTCTCGTCGCTGTCCGCGGGCTAGCTCGTTATTGGCACGGCTATCGCGGACCGCCTAGCGCGCCTCGCGATCCGCCACGTCGTAGGTCGTGATCTCGAGGTGAAAGCCGTCGGGATCGTCGAAGTAGACCGAGTGTGAGATGACGTGATCCTCGAACTCGGTCTCGATCCCTCGCGCAGCAAGCTCCGCGCGGGCCCGGTCGAAGTTGGCGCGATCGGCGCGAAAGGCGATGTGACGGACTTCCGAACCCCCGTCCAGAGTAACGCCCTCCCCGCCTGGACGGCGCCGTGGAAAAATCGCGATCGCGCTCTTCCCGGCGCACACGAAGATCGGGATGTCGCCCCACACCTCCTCGTGCCGCCGTTCCATGCCCAGCACCTCCGTGTACCACGCCGCCGACGCCACCGGGTCCGCAACCGCGATCGCAACATGATCGAGATCTTCGAGCTTCACGAGTTCTCCTCTCTATCGAAAGATCACCGCGAGCGCGACGATCCCCACGCCGACGAGACCGAGCAGGCATTGCAGGTAGATCGGAATGCGCGAGAGAAGTGAAGCGCTCGCTCCCGGTCGCGACAGCTCCCTGCCCGACAACCACACGAAGATCGCCAGCGCGAAGGCCAGAAACTGCCAGCGAAAGAAGGTCCCAACGCGGTTGAGTCCCCTGGTGAATCCGCTACCGGTCGGCTCGGCAAGCAGGGCGATGGCCAACGATAGACCGAATGCAAACAACCAGAGGGCAAAGCCGATAGGCACCTTCAGCTGTCGGCGGCTCTCGGTCACTCGCTTACCTTACTCCTTGAGATCCGCCCGCCGGGCGCCGCTGGCTCGCTCCAGCGCCGTTGGCGAGGTCTCGAAAAGCGCGAACGGGCCGCCCGCGGCGGCCCAGACCGTTTCGTAGACCAGCAGATCCGCGTCCAGAAACGCGGGGATCCTCTCGACGTACCCGAACGGCGGAACTCCCCCGATCGCGTAGCCGGTCCGATCGCGCACGAATCCGGCGTCGGCCTTGCCGAGCGCCTCTCCCGCCGCCGCGGCCAGCTTGTCGAGATCGACCCGATTCGCGCCGCTCATGATCGCGATCACCGGCCGATCGGAGCACTTGCCACGAAAAACCAGAGACTTCGCGATCTCGCCCGTCGAGCAGCCGAGAGCGACAGCCGCTTCTCGAGCGGTGCGTGTCGCAGCCGGCAGCTCGAGCACCTCGACGGGCAAACCCAACTCGGCGGCGGCCTGCCGAAACCGCTCGGGTCCCGAGGTCTTCATCGACCGTCGGAATTGACTTCCGCCAACAAAGTCTCAAAGCCCAACCGAGCCGGTCGCTTGTGCATCGCCACGAGAACCCACGGAAAAACAAAGCACCAAAATCCCATCATCGGCAGGGCGAAGCTCACGAGCTCGGAGGCCGTGGGATAGAAGTCCTCGGGGAAGAGGTGCCACCCGGTCAAGACCGGCACCACCACCAGCACGGCGAACAGCGCCGCCAAGCCGAGGCCGAGGAACATGCAGAAGCGTGCCCAGGCCCAGTAGGCGACCCGATAGGTCACGGTCCCGGCGCCCCTGTCAGCTCGCAACTCGACGTCGTTCCACCCGATATTGGCGCTGGTCAAGAGCGCGGCGGACCGAAACCGAATCGACTCGTCCGTTTCGCTCAGCACCTCATAGCGGTTTCGCCGCGGCCGAGCGGCCGGCAGGAGTCCCGATCTCACCCTCGCCGCCAAACGCCGCGCGAAATCTTCGGCCAGGCGCTCCGGCCGCCAAACGCCTTCGAAGCTCGGGTGGAAGGCTCCCAGCAAGGGCGTGCTAGTCCGTGCGGCTGGTGATCTCGATCAGGTGATACCCGAACTGGGTCTGGACCGGTCCATGGACCTTGCCAACCTCGGCGCTGAAGACCACCGTGTCGAACTCCGGCACCATCTGGCCAGGGCCGAACTCGCCGAGCGCTCCGCCCTGAGCGCTCGAGGGACACTGCGAGTGTTCCTTGGCAACGGATCCGAACTCGGCTCCGGCTTCGATCTGGCTCTTGAGATCTTCCGCCGCCTGCTGGTCGGAAACTAGAATGTGGCGTGCCTTCGCTTTGGACATGATGGCTCCTCTCGGATCTGTTGTTGGGTGATTGTCACCGGCGCTGTGGAACCGGTTGGGTTCGAGGCCTCCATGGTACACGGATCCGGTTCAGGGTTCCTCCAACTCGACGCCCAGGCCGTCGGCGATGCGATTGACGAACGCGAAATAGGCGGTGACTGAACAGATATCGTGGATGGCGCGATCGTCGAAGCCGTGCTCACGCAGGCGGGTGGCGTCCGCGGCCTCGACCGCCCCGGGAGCAAGGGTGAGCTTGATCGCGTAGTCGAGCATGGCGCGATCCCGCTCGGAGAGGTCCGCGCGGGAATAGTCCCCGGCGAGATCGCGAAGCAGAGCGTCCTGCGCCTCCGGACTCGCAGATTCGGCCTCCAGCAACGAACGGAGTCCCGCTCCGTGGTGGACGACTCAGTAGTGGCATTCATTGGCGGCCGAGACCGCCACGGCGATCATCTCGCGCTGCACTCTGGTCAGTGGACCCGGCCCCCGCATCAGCTCGCGATACAGGTCGAAGTGCAGTCGCATCGTGCGCGCGTGAACGCCATGAATCCTGAGGATGTTGTCCGTGTCGGACACCCGGTCGTCCTTCGAGACCGACGCATAGTCGATATAGGCCATGGCGCGGATCTTATCTTTCGATCGGTGCCAGCGCCACGGCGGTGGACGCGCACGCCCGCCTTCGAGCCGAGTGACGGCGCGCGTCGTGGCCGGTCTCACCCATCATCAAACTCCGCCGAGTACTCGACCATGCCGGCGAGCGGCGCCAGCGCTCCCTCTCGCAGTTCGTGGACCATGAAGAACGGATCGAATCGCTCGCTCTTGAAGCGCAGACCATGCGCCGCGGCTGGCAGGAAGCCGAATCGCGGATAGTAGCCGGCGTGGCCGAGAACCACGACGACCTCGACCCCTCGCACTCGGCAGTCCTCCAGACCTCGCTCCACCATCTGCACACCGATTCCGCGGCGCTGAATCTCCGGCAAGACCGCCATCGGACCGAGACCCCACACCTCCGCCTGGCTGGGGTTGGTCTCTACCTCGACACGGCTGAAGAGGATATGACCGACGATCCGACCGGTCACAAGTCCCACCAGCGAGATTGTCGGCCTCCCCGCCTTCCGCAGAGCCTCTACCAATCGGGCTTCGGCTTCGCCGTCAAAGGCCCGGGCGTTGACCTCGAATACCGCGGGGGCATCTCCCCGCGCTTCGGGTCGGATGGTCGCAAGCTCCATCAGTCGAGTCCGCTTTTCGCCATAGGCTCGAGGGATGGTAGCAGGGCCCCTGGTGAGCGGCGACGGATTGGCGCTCCGGTCTATTCCTGCTTGCCCCCCATCTTCGGATGGGTCATCGGGAGGGCCGGTTGGATCGACTTCAAGTAGTACACGACCTCCACGACCTTTTCCTTGATCGCGCGTTTGTCGGCATCGGGATCTAGGCCTTTAAACGCCGCTCCCCAGACCGGCATGGCCCGGGTTCCGTGACCGGCGACTTCGCGTCCGTCGACGACGTCGTAGATCTCATCGAAGGGGAAGTCTCCTTCAGCTCGGGCGCTGATACCGGCAAGATCCGGCGGCTTCACCGTCAAGTAGTCCGCCACGGAACCGTCGCCCTTGCCTTCGACGCCGTGACAGGCGCCGCAGTGGGTCAGGTACGTCTGCCGGCCTCGTTCGACGAGCCCGGCGACCTCGTCCCCAGCGGCATCTCCCGAAGGACCGAGGGCCTGAGCCGTCGGGACCGCCAGGGAGACGAGACATGCGATCGCGAGCCCCACGACCGTCTTCCAACATCGCATCTCGATCTCCTTTCGCCTAGGCGCACATTTGCGCGAGCCTCCTCAGGACGCTAGCGGCTGGCGCCGCCGTGGACCACACCCCTTGGGGTGGCATCCCAATGCGGCGAGGAGACTCCTACCTCGAGCCCACGACGAGTCGCCCGTCGGCCTGCACCCGCAGCCGGAGGGTCTTGGTGTCGCCGGGCGGAATCGTCACCGTCAGCGGCTCCAACTGAGTCTCCTGCTTCGGTTGACTCAGGTAGATCTTGAGATCATGCCCGCCCTCCGGCAGCTCCACGGTCTCGCTGAACGAGCCGCTGACGCCCTTGCGGACGAGAAAGTTCTTCTTCTCGACGAAACGGTAGGGACGGCTCAGAATCTGCCTCTCACTGGAGTAGACCGTGAGTACCCCCCGTGAACGGGCGCTGGAGAACTCTACGAGAAGCGAGCCCGGCCCGGTCTTGGGCGGTGGCCGGCGAACCACCGCGGGCCTGGCGACCGGCACCGGTGCCGGAGGCTCGGCAACCGCCGCGGTTTCCACTTTCGTTTCGCGGCTGAGACGCGCCATACGAAGCCTCTGCCGCGACTGTGCAACCGACGAGGCCAGGAGATCCAGGGCCTCTTGAGGCGCGTCGATCTCGGTCAACTCCCGGATCGACTTCTCCGCTCCGGCGAGGTTGGTTCGCGCGATCTGCAGATGGGCCTGCTCGGTCAGCTCCTCGACCCGATCCAGCCGTTCGAACTCCCGGGCCACCGCGACCTCGACGAGGGCCTCCTGCCTCACCTCGCCACGGGTCTCCGGAAAGAGCCCATTGGCCCGACGCAGGATCTCCACCGCCCGCTCCGTGCTCCCACCCTCACGAAGACGGTGACTCTGGTCAAGAAGCGCCAGATAACGGAACCGGTCCGTAGACTGCACGTCCACGGTCAGATCACCCGAAGGAGCCCCGGCCTCGCCTGCGAGAATCAGCAGGAAAACCGGCAAGGCGAAGGCAAAGACCACAAGCGCCGCGAGGGCGAAACGGTTGCCGAAAATGCGGCGAAGCGGGCGCGACGAACCGAGCGCCCCGGAACCCACGGTACGAGCGGCCGACAGCGCGGTCGACAGCACAGGTAGCACCGTCGAACGCGCGGTGCGCAGCCATCCGGCGAGGCGCACGGCCGCTCGACGAGCCGCGTCTACGGAGACCCTGCCGGCCATCGGTTCGGACGACGCTTGGTCGGGGGCGGCGAGATCGGCAATGTCGGGAATGTCGGGAAGCTCGAGGAGCTCGGGATCCGTGGTTTCCATGGGATCCGTGGTTTCCCACTCCACCACCTCGACCGGCGCGGCGTCCTCGACCGCCTCCGGCTTGGCCGGCGCCGCCTGCGACTGGAACGGCGTTTCGAGCACAGCAGCGGGCGTGGCAGCTTCCCTGGGAGGCTTGCGGACGCTGCGGCGGGAAGTCATCGGAGCCGGAACAGTGTCGTTCATGGACGCCTGAGCTTCGACGATCTCGCGCAGGTCGCGCGCCAGATCCCCGGCTCTCGAATAGCGCTCGCCCGGCTCCTTGGCCAGCGCACGATCGAGAATGTCACGCAGACCGGTCATCAGGCCGGGAACATAGCGTTCAGGTGGTGTCGGCGCCTCCTGGACGATCTTTTGCACCAACTCCGCGATCGAGCTGGCCTCGAACGGCAGATGTCGGGTAAGCAGCTCGTAGAGGATGACCCCAAGGGAATAGATGTCGGTGTGCTGATCGCCCGGCTGGCCCATCACCCGTTCGGGCGCCAGATAGTTCGGTGTCCCGAGGTTGCGAAGCTCTGAAGCGAGATCCTCGCCGCGCAGTGCCGCGATACCGAAGTCGGCGACCTTGATGGTTCCGTCGTGGGCAAGCAAGACGTTGGCGGGCTTGACGTCACGATGAATGCAGCCGTTGTCGTGAGCGTGGTCGAGGACCTCTGCCACAGACGAGATGACTTCGTTGACATAGTTGAGCGAGAGAGGATCCGGCTCATTCAGTCGGTCGCGCAGGCTCTTCCCGGCGACATACTCCATCGCCAGGGCTTCGACCTTGCCGTCCTCGTCCTCCACGACATCGAAAACCGTGACGATGCCTGGATGCTCGAGAGCACCGACGCTGCGAGCCTCGTTGATCAGTAGTCGGCGCACTACATCGGGCTCGAGCAACTTGCCTTTGATGCCGGTCAACTTCTTGACCGCCACCCAGCGACCGATCATCGGGTCGCGGGCGAGATAGACGATACCCATCGAGCCCTGGCCTATCTCTTCCAGCAGCTCGAAGCGGCCGATCCTCGTGGTGGAGTCGCCGTCACCTGTGGACAGCGGCTCAGATCTTCGTGTCTGCGCCAGCGGGTTCATGCCAGATAGATCCTCCACCCCTTTAGGTATCACTAGCAGAGCCGCCGCCGCAGTGGAGTTCGTCACTTGCGGACCTCTGGACCGCCGGTTTGTGGCCTGGTATAGGCCGCTCGGCCGGGAAATCGGCCCGGAGCCGGGTGATATGGCTCTGAGCCGGCGCCGGCCTCAGAGACTGTGGGGCAGCAGGTCGCGATCGAGGTCGCTCAAGAGACGCTTGCTCTCGCGCCAATGCGGCTCGCAGCGCACGTTGAGGTCGAGGTAAACCCGGCGGCCGAGGAGCTGCTCGAGGTCCAGCCGAGCCGCGATGCCCAGCTTCTTGATCGTCGCGCCCCCGCGGCCGATGAGGATAGCCTTCTGCCCGGGCTTCTCGACCAGAAGCGAGGCGTGAATCCGGGTGAGGTCCTTGGCCTCGTCATCGCCCCACATCTCGATGACCACCGCGGTCGTGTACGGAAGCTCGTCCCGAGTCTCAAGCAAGACCTTCTCGCGAATCAGCTCTGCGGCCAGAAACCGTTCCGAGTGAAGGGTAAATAGCGCCGCGTCGTACTGTGGCTCGCCCTCGGGCAGAGCGGCGAAAAGAAATTCGAGGAGCAGGTCGCAGCCACCGCCGTCGAGCGCGCTGATCGGAACGATCTCTTCAAACAGTCCGGACGCCGCGTAACGCTCGATCAGGGGCAGCAGCTTCGGCTTGGCGACAACGTCTACCTTGTTGAGGGCGGCGAAACGGCGGACCTTTGTGCGCCCCAGCAACTCGAACATGTGCGCATCGCCGCCAGCGAATTTCTTGGTGGCGTCCACCAGGAGGCAAACTACATCGGCATCGTTGAGAGCGTCGATCGCGTACTGAACCATCCGGCGATTGAGCTGGTGAAGCGGCTTGTGAACGCCGGGCGTGTCGTAGAAGACCATCTGTCCCAGGTCGGTCGAGAGAATCCCCACCAGCCGGTGCCGCGTGGTCTGCGGCTTGTCCGAAACGATCGCCAGCTTCTCGCCAAGGTAGCGATTCATCAAGGTGGACTTGCCGGCGTTGGGCCGGCCCACCAGTGCCACGGTGCCCGCGTGTCGCCCGCTCAATGCGACTCCGAAGCAGCTTCCGGCTCATCGGCGGGCGGCATCCTATCCACGCGCAGGAGATCGACCCGCCGGTCGCCCACCTCTTCGACGACGAAGCGAAGGCCGTGGGCCTCGACCGTCGCACCCGCTTCCGGCAGGTCACCCAGATGGCCGAAGACCAACCCACCAACGGTCTCGTAAGGCTCATCATCGAGCTGAACGTCGAAGATGTCTTCCACGTCGTCTAGGGGTGTCTTGCCCTCCAATTGCCAGCTCCCATCCTCGAGCTGCCGGGCCTCGACCTCCTCGTCATCGTACTCGTCCACGATCTCGCCAACGATCTCCTCGAGCAGATCCTCGACCGTCACCAGGCCCGCGACTCCTCCGTACTCGTCCACCACGATCGCCATCTGATGATGGCCGGTTTGCATCTGTCGCAACAACTCGTCGAGCGGCTTGGTCTCGGGCACGACAAAGGCCTCGCGAGCCAGCTTTCGAGCCGGCTGCCGCTTGTCCGAGCGTAGAGCCGCCAGCACGTCGCGGATATGCAGAACGCCGCGAATGTCGTCCACCGTGCTTTCGTAGAGCGGGATCCGTGAATGCTTCGACTCGACCAGTAACTGTGCCAGGTCGTCCATCTCGGTGTCCGCCGGAGCGCAGACCATGTCGATACGCGGGATCATGACGCTCTTGACCACCGCATCGCCGAAGTCCATGACCCGCATGATCATGTCGCCATCGCCGGGCTCGAGAATCCCTTCCTTGGCGCCGACGTCGAGAAACGCCTCGATCTCGCCCTCCGAAGCCTCGTCATCGGGAATCGGGGAGTCGCCATTCTCCTCGGAAGCGGCTCGAACCAGCGGTGAGATCAACGGCACCAGGGGATTCAGAAGCCAGCGAACGGACCGGTAGGTCGGCGTCAACCGCCGCAAGACCATCTCGGCGTTGTTGCCGACGAAAACCCGGTTGAAAAGCTCAGTGGCCAGGAGCACCAGCACGGCGACGGCGAACCCCCAGGCGAGACCGGCGCCGTCGCCGCTCGTCACGGTCGCTTCACTCGCTCCCGACCAGTTGACCACGGCACCGACGCTCAGCACCAGCCCGATCGGCAGAGCCTTCGAGAGAAAGCTGAGCAGGTAGCGAAAAGCCTCGAATCGAGCCGGAGCCGTGTACAGCTCCTCGAGCTTGCCGCCGGCCTCCTCGGCCCAGTGGCGCACCCGGATCGGGCCGGGCCGGTCGAGCATCGCCGCGAGCACTTGAAACAACACCGACAAGCCACCGATCAGGACCGCGAGCAGGCTTGCCGAGATTAGCTCTGTGGCGCCCTCAGTCATTGCCGTCGATCCAGCGGCGCCGCAGCCGGCGTTCCAGACGGAGCATCTCTCCGCCGTCGGTCTCGTGATCGTGGCCGAGGCAGTGAAGCAAACCGTGGAGCAGGAGTAGTTCGATCTCGCGGCGCACCGGGTGGCCTCGCTCCACAGCCTGCCGCCGAGCCGCCGGCAGGGAGATCGCGATATCGCCCAATTGGGGGCCTTCAGGCGTGTCGCTCCCGGGAAAGGACAGCACGTCGGTGGTCGCATCCTTGCGGCGAAACCGCAGGTTCAGACGTCGCATTTCCCGATCACTGACGAAGCGCACCGCGAGCGTACCCCTGGCGTCCTCGACCACGCCCTCCACCATAGACTCGAGCCAGGGGAGCAGCGCTCGGGCCCCGGCCTCTGGATAACGGTTCGGGTTATCGATCCGGATCCGATCCGACGAGCTCATCGTGGCGTCGTCGGGGTCCGGCTCAGGATCATCCATGGCGGCAAGCTCGATCACCGCGGCTCGGCCTCTGGATCCCGGCGACCGTTCTCGTGGCGCTCGTAAGCGCTGATGACCTTCTGCACCAGCGGGTGCCGCACCACGTCCCGCTCCGTGAACCGGACGAAGGCGATCCCATCAATACCCGTAAGAATCTCGTTCGCCTGACGCAGCCCCGACGCCGTTCCTGAAGGCAGATCCACCTGGGTTATGTCGCCGTTGATCACTGCCTTGGACTCGAAGCCGATCCGAGTCAAGAACATCTTCATCTGCTCGCCGGTCGTGTTTTGAGCCTCGTCCAGGATGATGAACGCGTCGTTGAGCGTTCGTCCGCGCATGAACGCCAGCGGCGCCACTTCGATCGTGCCGCGCTCGAGCATACGAGTGACCTTTTCGAAACCGATCAGGTCGTACAATGCGTCGTAGAGCGGGCGAAGATAGGGGTTCACCTTCTCGGCCAGGTCCCCGGGGAGGTAGCCGAGCTTCTCGCCGGCCTCGACAGCCGGGCGCGTCAAGACGATGCGGCGTATCTTCTTCTGTTTCAACGCCGCGGCCGCCATTGCCACCGCGAGGTAGGTCTTCCCGGTGCCGGCGGGTCCGATGGAGATCACCATGTCGTGATCCGCCATGGCCTTGAGGTACATCTGCTGCGCCAGACTGCGAGGATTGACCAGGCGCCGAACCGAGCCCAGGATGCCGTCACCGGCGAAAAACTGCACCAGCGAGGCCTCGGGAGACTCCATCAGGACGCGAATTGCGGTGTCCACATCGCGGGGACGCACATGAAACCCGGACCCCATGAGCGTCGAGAACTCGTTCAAGAGGTGCTCGACCACCACCGCCTTCTCGGGCTCGCCCTCGATCTGGGCCTGGTTTCCCCGAGCGGAGAGGGTAACCCCGAAGGCACGTTCGATGCGCTTGAGATTCTGATCGCCGGCGCCGAACAGAGCGTCAATGCCCTCTTGAGCGAGGGTCACTTGTGGCATGGAGAGTCGGATTCGGTCAACAGAGATCGGGTTCGGGGGAAGGGCGGGATGGGAGCTCGTGCGGAAACGGCATTTCGCGCTCGGTTCAAGTCTAGCAGAATCCCTCTACCGGGCCGGATCGCCAGGAACCGGTATCCGCCGCGCCGCCGCCGCCACCGAGCTGTCACGACGGCTCAATACTCGTAGAAGCCCCTGCCGCTCTTCCTGCCAAACCGGCCGGCCATGACCATCTTCTTGAGCAGCGGCGGGGGCGCGAAACGGGTCTCGCGGTATTCCTCGAACATGATGTTGGCGATGTAATAGGTCGTGTCGAGACCGACGAAATCGAGCAGCCGAAACGGACCCATCGGATAGGCGCACCCGAGCTGCATCGACTTGTCGATGTCCTCGACCGAGCCGACCCCGTTTTCAAAGGCGCGAATCGCGTCGAGCAGGTACGGCACCAGCAGGCGGTTGACGATGAACCCCGAATTGTCCCGCGCGGCAACCGGCTCTTTGCCGATCGCCCGCACGAAGTCGAACGCCGCGGCCACCGCTTCGTCCGAGCTCATCAGGGTCCGTACCACCTCGACGAGCTTCATTACCGGCACCGGATTGAAGAAATGCAGACCCAGGAACCGGTCGGTCCGCCCGGTGGACATCGCCAGCTCGGTGATCGTGAGCGACGAGGTATTGCTGGCGAACAACGCCTCTTTCTTGACGATCTTGTCGAGGGCAGCGTAGGTGCGGCACTTCTCCTCCACGTTTTCGACAATCGCTTCGATGATCAAGTCGCAATCCGCCAGATCCTCGTCGCTGATGGTTCCGTGGAGCCTGCCGGTCGCCGCCTCTCGATCTTCGGCGGTCAGCTTGCCCTTCTCCACGGCACGAGCCAACGACTTCTCGAGCCTACCCATGCCCTTCTCGAGGAACTCGGCGTTGACCTCCCGCACGGTCGTGTCGATTCCCGCCTTGGCGCACACCTCCGCGATCCCGGAGCCCATCAAGCCGCAACCCAAGACACCTACTCTCTGGATTCCCATGTCGATCTCCCTCTGAGGCCTCAAGCCTCGGTCAATCCATTCACTCGGTTTCCACGATCTGCCGGCCGCCGACGCCGTCTTCGGTCAGCCGCAGGCACAGGGCTCGCGGGACGACGAAGGGCAGTCTATCGGCCCACTCAACCACCTTCACGCCCGGTCCCGCAAGAGTCTCTTCGAGACCCAATCCCTGGATCTGCTCGGGCTCGATGCGGTAGAGATCGGCATGCACGAAGCGCGAGCCCGCCCGCGCGTATTCATGGATGATCGTGTAGGTCGGCGATTGGATCTCGGATCGGTCGAACCCGAAAGCGCTAGCTACACCCTGCGTGAGCACGGTCTTGCCGCTCCCGAGGGCTCCGATGAGCAGCAGCGCACCGTCCGGAGCCAACTCGGCGGCGAGGGCCTTGCCCAACTCGCGCGTGTCCTCCTCGGAGGCCGATCGCCAGGACCTCATTCCGGCGCCCGAGTCTCGCCGGGCTCTTCCGCCTCGCGGCCCTTGCACGCGCCCGCGAACGGACGCCTACCCGACACGATCTCGAACGCCGCCGGCACGCGGCCGAGCAGATCGCCGGCCGAAAGCGAGACCTCGCCCACGTCTCCGGCGGCCAGGTCGCCGGCAAGACCGTGCACGAAGGTACCCAGCTGAGCGGCGGCGATCGGGTCGAGGCCTTGACCGAGCAGCGCTCCGATCATCCCGGTCAGCACGTCGCCAGATCCTCCAGTGGCCATTCCGGGATTGCCGGTCGGATTGACGAAGACGCCTTCCCCGGGAGCCGCGATGACCGACAGATGCCCCTTGAGCACGACCACCGACCCGGAGCGCTCGGCGGCCGCCCGGACCGATCCCAAGCGGTCCGCGGTGACCTCTCCGGTCTCGACTCCGAGCAAGCGGCCCAACTCGCCCGGGTGCGGCGTCAGCACCGCCGGAGCCTTGCGCGCGGCGAGCAGCTCCAGGCGTCCGGCGAACGCGTTGAGGCCATCCGCGTCGAGCGCCAGGGGCGCTCCCGACTCCAGCACGAACCGGCGGATCGTCTCGCCGGTGGCCTCGGCCGTGCCGAGGCCGGGACCGAGAGCGACCGCACTCTTTTCGGTCGCAGCCGCACGCAGGGCCGCCAGAGCCGGATCTCCGAGACCGCTCGACGTGACCGGCAGGCCGACGCTCATGCTCTCGATCGAGGCCGCCGCGAAGGTCGGCAGAACATCCTCGGGCACCGCCGCGGTCACCAGCCCCGCACCCGCCCGGATCGCCGCCTGAGTCGCAAGGACCGCCGCGCCGGACTTGCCCGCCGAACCGGCGACCACCAGCAGGTGACCGAAGTCGCCCTTATGGGCGTCGACCTGCCGGGGACCCAGCAACGCGGCCACATGGGCCGGCTCGAGAAGAAAAAGGTCGCCCTCCGCTCGCTCGACCAGCTGATCGGGAATGCCCAGGTCCGAGACCACGACCTCTCCGGCCGAGCTGGCGGCGGGCATAAAGATGTGCGCGATCTTCGGGGCCGCAAAGGTAACCGTCACCTCGGCCTCGATATGAGGACCCAGGATCTCGGCATGGTCGCCGCCGAGCCCGCTCGGCAGATCGACTGCGATGATGGGAGCGGGCAGCTCGTTGATTGCCGCCACCAACTCGGCGAAACGACCCTCGAGAGGCCTCGACAATCCGGTGCCGAAGAGCGCGTCGATCACCAGGTCCGCTTGCGCCGCGCGTTCGAGCGCGACCGTGAGCTCCCCTGTCTGGTCGAGATCCTCCAGCTCCAGACCCAGACCCTGCATCTTGCGGGCGATCTCGAACTGGACGGCGGCGTCTCCCGTATACCCTCGTCCCTCGGTCAGCACCAGCGCCCAAGTGCGCAGCCCCCGTACCGCCAGGTGGCGGGCGATGGCCAGACCGTCTCCGCCGTTGTTTCCCGGCCCGCAGAAGACCGCCGCCGATTCGGCGCTCGGAACTCGAGCCAGCGCCGCTTCGACGACGCCCAGAGCGGCGTTCTCCATGAGCACGACGCCGGGAACGCCCAGCTCCTCGACCGCGGCCCGATCGACGCTGCGCATGGCGGCGGTGCTGAGAATCTTCAAGCCGTCACCTCGCCCGCGAAGAGACCCCACTCGCGCAGCAGCCGTTCGGTCCGCGGGCAGGCGACGGTTTCCTGGCCGCCGGGCGCGGCCGAGAGCCGCCGAGCCAGGCTCTCGAGGTCCGTGGGTGTGTCGACGTCCGAGCCAGGCTCCAAAAGCTCCACTCGCAGGCCCAGGGAGCGGCACCGGTCGAGCGTCTCGTCCAGAACCGTCGGCGTGCTCCAGGCAATTCCATCGAAGATCTCGCGCCGGAGCCCATTGGCGGTCGCGCCGAGAAAATAGTAGCCGCCGTCAAGCGCCGGTCCGAGGACCACGTCGGTGTCGGCGCCCAAACGCGAGAAGCCCTGCTCCACGATGCCCAGCGGCAGCTCCGGATGGTCCGAGCCCACCGCAGCGGCCAGCTCATGGGTCTCGAGCGCCTCGGACAGGCCGTGCCAGAGTCGCTCCCCAAGGTCCGCGCCGCGCTGGCGGACCGCGGCAAGCCCGGAATCGGGTGGCGCTTCGCCCGGGTCCACGGCCCAGGCCAACACCAGATCGAAATCGCCCGGCGACAGCCGGGCGGTCAGGTCGCCGAGGAACGCCTGGTGAAGGCGAGCGGCCTGCGCGGCGGTGAGCCCGCCGGATTCAACGTCTCCCGGTCCGCCGATCAAACGGGTCTTTACCCGTCCCGGTCGCGCCGGTTTGGTGAACAGCAGCAGACAGGCATCGCTCATACCTTTATTCTAGCGGTGCCGACGGCCACCCGGTGGCCGAAGAGGACAATGGACGCGCCGGCGCTAGAATCGATTTGGATGACTCGGCCGATCATCACCCTGCTGACCGACTTCGGATCCTCGGACTACTACGTCAGCGCGCTCAAAGGCACCTTGCTGCGTCTGGCGCCGGAAGCGCGGCTGGTCGACGTCACCCACGAGGCGACCCCCGGTGATGTCGACGAGGGGGCCTTCCTGCTGGGTGCGTCCCACCACCACTTCCCCACCGGAACCGTCCACCTGGCGGTCATCGACCCGGGCGTCGGCGGTCACCGCAGAATCCTGGCGGCGCGCACCGAAAGCGCCTTCTTCGTCGCTCCCGACAACGGGCTTCTCACCTACGTGCTCGACAGCTCCGAAGTCCGAAGCGTCGAGGCCAGCGATCTTTTCCTGGACGCCCCCGGCGAGACCTTCCACGGGCGCGACCGATTCGCGCCGGTTGCCGCCTACCTGGCTCAAGGCCGCCCGTTCGCGGATCTGGGCCGCCTGGCCGGCAGCCCGCTGCAACTCGATTACGCGCCGCCCAGGCGGGGCGACGGCTATCTGGAGGGACGGATCGTCCATATAGATCGATTCGGCAACCTCGTAACCGACATCCCCAGCCGATGGTTCCCGGCCGGGGCCGAGTTCGACTGCCGCTTGGGAGAGCTGCGGATTCGCCGCTGGGCCACGCACTACGCCGAGCTGGCGCCCGGTGAGGCCGCGCTCATCCCCGGCTCGCTCGGCACGCTCGAGGTCTCGCTGAACCGCGAACGGGCCGCCGACAAGTCAGGAATCCAAAGGAGGAAACCTATTCGTATCATTTTTCGTTAGAATGTCTGAGGATTGTGGTGCCGCTAGACGCGGCGAGGAGGTCGGCATGACGAAGTGGGAATACAAGATCATCAACATACGGAGCGAGAATTACAGGCTGGACCCCAACGCGGCGCCTCAGCTCAACGTCCTGGGGGAGGACGGCTGGGAGCTCATCTCGATCACGTCGGTGAACTTCAAGAGCGGCGCCACCGACAACATCGCGATGGTCTTCAAGCGGCCCGCCATGGCCGACAACGGCTAAACCAGTCTCCAGGCCGCGCTCGGCGGAGCCGCCGGGAGGTTTCGCCCTACGAAGCCGTCGGGTCGCGTTCGTCGTCGGTACTCGGCGGCAGCGAGTCGTCGCTGCCGTGCCTCCCCTGCCTGGCTCGGCCGATCGGCCGGGCGGATGCCACCCGCTCCTCCCACCAGTCGCGATGCTCGTCCAGGCGCCGGCGAACGGTTCGGGTCGGGGGCTCGATCGAGCGCAGACGCTTGCGCGCAAGGCCGGCAAAGACCGCTCCCACCAGAACGAACAAGCCCAGCACAGCCAGGGCAGCACCCCAGCGCGGCAGCCAGAGAGCGCCGACCTCTAGCAGCACGTGGGCCAGCGCGCCGATGGCCCAGAACATCGCGAAGAGGCCGAAGAGAAGCAGCAGGAGAGACCGGACCAGTTCCCGCCCCGAGGTCCTGATCTCGCTCGAAACGACGCCATACTCGGCCCGGATGAGATCGATCCCGGCCTGCCCCAGCGGAGCGAGCAGGTTGGACCACCGCTTGCGCAGACGACTCATCCGCTGCCGACGTTGACCGTGCGGGAGATGAACGACTCGATGGCACCGATCTCGTCCCGCACCCCGATCGCCAGACGGTGGCTGCCCCCGCGCATTTCCAGCGACACCGTGTAGACATAGGACTTTTCGCGCGCCGCTTCGATCTCGGCGGCGGGAATCCTGATCTCGAGAGGAACCTGCTGCAGATCCGAGGTCCGTCCCTCCTCGTCCATCGCCGAGAAGAAGACCTTGATCCGACCCTGATGCATCTCCTCTCTCGGCACCAGGGCCAGTTCTCCAATCGGCACCATCACCGCGATCGGAACCGTGAAGTTGCCATTATCACCAGGGCTGCTCTCACCCACCCGAAGCGCCAGCGACATGGGGTTGCTTTCGAAACCGTACATCAGAGTCGACGTCGTCTTGTCCGCCATCCGGGAGGTCAGTGGCTGATCGCGGTAACCCTGGCGGTGGCGGATCTCGACCCCTTTGCGCTTGTCTTTCAAGCGCACCGAGATGTTGTGGTAGCGACCGTCGCCGAAGTGCGCGGGCTGGTAGCCCAGTGAGTAGTAGGTGTCGAAGTCGCGCGCGATCCTGGTCAGGCCCTTGTCCCAGCGGTTGGTGTTGATCAGCGCCCGGCCTCCGGTCTCCTCGGCCATGAACTGAATCGGAGACTGCATGTTGCTGATGTAGACAGAGTCGACGAAGCCGCTCAGCTGAGGCGTCGTCATTCCCCTCATGTCGGCGCTTGCGGAGGTCGCCACGCGCAAACCGGCCGCGTCGATGGTGTAGAAGCTCACCCGATTGGTGTTGGCCATCTGGGTCAGCCGTTCGATATCCCGATGGACGTTGAAGTCCTGCATGCGCGAAAACGCCGCAGTGTCTTGAAACTTCTGGCTCACGGCGTGAAACAGGTCCTCGCCCTGGATCATCTCGAGACCATCGCTAACATAGAGAAGAGCCTTGCGGCCTTCCAGGCCTCCCAGAGAGCCAACGTATTCCTTCAACGCGCTCAAGGTGAAGCTCACATCGTTGTAGAGCGACTCGGCGTACTGGACCACCCGCCATTCGACGTCGGTACGGTTTTCGGCTTCGTCGATGTCGCGCAGCAGATCGCGCCGCTCCGAGTCCTTGTGCACGCCATGCCCGGTCATGTCCTCGAGCTCGAACAGGGCTCGCGCGATCACACCCACATCGTTGGTGAAAGGGTGCCGGATCTTGAGAGAGCGATCGTAGGACACCAGCATGACCTGATCGCGCGGAGTGAGCTCCTGGTTGAGAAACGCTCGTAGGTCTCGAAAAACACGGTTGCGGTTGAACGGACGGATATTGAAGTTGTCGACATAGACGCACAGGTAGAGCTTCTGCTCTTCCGGAATGACCGGCAGCTTGGATCGCTCGACGCCCGGGATCTGCTCTACAGGATCGGGTACGTCCACGGTGGTCGGGATCTTCGGAATCCCCTTCTCCATCACGTAGAAGTTGGTGATCTCCACCGGGCGCTTGTCCTCGAGAATCTCGAAGTCGTCCTTGGTAAGACCCTCGACCGGCTCTCCCTGTTTGTCGGTGACGTAGACCTCGACGTTGACCAGGTTGACGTTCACGGTCTCGAAGAAGAAGTCGTCGCCCGAGTCCTCCTCCGGCAGCGGCATCGGCTGGGCCCCGGCGAGGCCTGTGGTCAAGAGCAGTAAGGCCACAAAAGACAAGAGTCCTGGCGTTCTCATAGCTGGCACCTATCGTGGGGATTCGGGGATTCGCTTGCCGGCGGCGGGGATTTCCGGCCCGACCGCCATTCCGACCGGCAGCTACTTGGCGAGAGCCGCGATATCGAACCCGGTCGTAAAGATCCTACCACTGACCGGATCGTGAATCGCGACGACCGCCTGGTGATCGCGATTGCGCAAAAAGAGCTTGGTCTCATAGGTCCCCACCGCGTTTGCAGCGGGCATCTCCGCAAAGCTCAGATTCAAGGGAATCACCGGTATCGGCGCCTGCTGCCCCTCCTCGTCCTGCACCGCGACTCGAAGCTCGAGACTCGCGCCGAAGCCGCCCGCGGACGGCAGGACGGTGACCTGGCTCAACGGCACCACAACCTTGATCGGCACCTCGATCCGATTCTTGCCGGCTTTCGACGTCTCGCCCACCTGAACATCCAGACTGCCCGCGGCGGCGGCGTTGCCGAAGAGCAGGGTGCTCTCGACCGCCATCGAAACTTCGGTCGTCTGCGAGGAATCCAGAAAGCTGCCCCGCGCCCGAGCTACGAAGTCCGGGTTCTTCACGCGGACCTGAACGTCGTGGCTCCGGTCGTCGCCGGAGCGCACCGGCGAGAAGCCCAACCAGTAATACGACTGGATGTCGTCGGAGACCGCGCGCAGAGCGCCAATGCGGCGGGAGTTGATCAGCGCCCGACCCCCGGTCTTCTTGGCAAGAAAGCTGAGGGTCGACTGCACCTCCTGCTCGCGCAGCAGGCCCTGATTGAACACTTCGCCCGGCTGCGGGAGACCGGCGACGTCAGCGCCGACGAAGGTTCCTTCGAGACCCGGGAGATCGACGGGAAACAGAGTGTAGCCGAGGAGATTTGCGGTCTCCACCAAGCGGTTGTAGAGATTCGCACCGTAGGGGCCCTGCCGGTCGAACAGCACGCGGCTGACGTCGCCGATCAGATAGTCGGCCGGCACGAAGGGCCATCCGCCCGAAAGCAGGATCATCACCTTGCGACCGGGCGGCTTCGCGAAGCTCCGCAATGTTGCAGAGGCGGCGGCGATCGAGCGATTCACCTGCTCAGTGATCAACTCAACGAAGGCCCGCTCCTGGGGCTCGAGCTGAGTATTGAACGGACTCGAACGCCCGGTGGCCGCGCCGTCGCCGAGAAGCAGCTCGAGCTCCTCGAAGGTGTCGAAATCGTACTGCTTGCGCTCGACGACTCGCTGAAGCCCGTAGGCCGGCCGGCTCATCGCGTCATTCAGCACCCGCTCCAGCGCCCGTTGCGACTGGCTCCAACTCGAGAGCATCTCGAGGTCGTCGCCGTTGTAGGCGACGATCGCCATACGATCCTCGGGACGCAGGTAGGCCAGATCCTCCTTGAGCGAGCGAAGAACGGTGTTGCGGTCGGGCTTGAGACCGAAGAAATCGTCGATGAACACCAGATAGCTAACGCCCACCGGCTGGCCGGCCGCCACCGCGGGCGCGCCGGGAAGGGTCGCGCCCTCCGAGTCGAGCGCCACGCCGCCTCGGATCTCACTGAAGTACTCGACCGGCACCCCTTCTCCATCCACGACCAGCTCGAAGTCGTCGGCACCGAGTCCGAGGATCGGCGTGCCCCGCTTGTCGGTCACGGTGACCTCGATATTGATCACTCGAACGTCCAGCACTTCGGCGAAGATCCCCGGCAGGGCGGAAGGCGGCGGAGCCTGCGCCGACGGCCGATTCTCGACGGCAGCGGCCGAGCGATCTTCCTGCCCCGCTCCAGGCACCGGCACGAGCAAGGAGGCAAGCAGAACGAAGACGAAGAGCGATCTGTAAGCGTTTGTCATGGAGCTTGAAAGTAGCAATTCGCGTGCCTGGGCAGGGAGCTGCCTTCCTCGTAACTTACTTCGCCTCCCGGGGATCTCCGGATGCGACGTGAGCCACGACGCGGTCGGCATGGACGCGCGAGTTCTCGATAAAGAGCTTCCCGATGTCCCTGCCCACCTGTATGGTGCCCGCGAGGTAAAGACCCGGCACATTGGACTCGCAGGTTGCCGGGTCGAAGGTCGGAACCAGGGTTTCGGGATCGAAGGACACGCCGCACCCTTGGGCCAGCCCAATGTCGGGCTCGTAGCCGATCAAGACGTAGGCCGCGTCCACTCCCAGGGACTCCGGGCCGGCGGGGGTCTCGACGACGACCCGGCCGCCGTGCCCGGCCTCGTCCTCGAAGCGGCCGACGGTGGCGTTCAGCCTGGCCCCGATCGAGCCCTCGGCCACCCGATTCTCGAAATCCGGCTTCATCCAGTACTTCACGGTTTCCTTAACGGCTCCGCCGCGATGGATCACGGTCACCCGGACGTGGTTGCGCCACAGGTCCAGAGCCGCCTCGACCGCGGAGTTGCCACCCCCGATGACGGCCACGTGCTCCCCGAAGTGCAGGTACGGCTCTCGGTATCGGGAGTGCACCCAGTCCAGACCTTCTCCGGGAACGCCAAGCTTGCGGGGCCGGTGGAAGTAGCCCTGCGCCAGAGCCACCGTGCGCGCCCGGCGGATGCGCTCGGGACCACGGCCCCCACCCGCGCGGCTGACAACGCGGAACGCGTCGCCTTCCCGGACGACGCTCGACACCTCTTCGTGTAGTGCCAGGGGAATCTCGAAGCGATCGGCGACCGCCCGGTAGTAGGCCAGCGCTTCCCGCCGCGACGGCTTGTCGTGCGGTATCGACATCGGCACTCCCGCGATCTCCATCAGGTCCCGAGTCGTGAAGAAGCCCATGTGGACCGGAAAGCCGACCAGCGCGGCGGCCAACGGCCCGCGATCCACCAGCAGAACCTTCAGACCCGCCTGGCGAGCCCGCGCCCCGATCGCGATGCCGGTCGGCCCGGTGCCGACGACCAGCAGATCGAGAAGCGAATCGCTCGCGGGCTCAGCCATCGTCTCCGCCCGATCGGCCGCCGAGCTCGAACAGATGATCCACCGGACCATTGCCTTCGCCGCTCAGGCCGAGCGGAAACGCCGCCTTGATCGCACCCTGCAGGTAGGCGATGCCGCCGTGGACCGCGTTTCGAACCGAGTCGCCGCGAGCCAGGCGCGCAGCCAGCGCCGAGGACAGCGTGCATCCGGTTCCATGGGTGGACGTGGTCTGAATACGCGGGTGAGTCCAGGCCTCTTCCTCCTCGCCGTGCACCAGGATGTCGACAATCGCGTCGCCTTCGGCGTGCGCGCCCTTGAGGAGAACCGCGGGGCCTCGCTCGCCCAGCTCACGCGCCAGCTCCAGCCGGGCCTCGTGAGAGAGAGCTCTCCGACCACCGAGGATCTCGGCCTCTGGAAGGTTCGGCGTGATGACGGTCGCCAGCGGAACGAGCTCTTCGCGCAGGGCGGCGACCGCATCCTCGTGCAGAAGAGCGGCTCCGCTCTTGGCCACCATGACCGGGTCCAAGACCACCGGGCAGGCAGTCTCGCCGGACCGAAGATAGGCCCGCAGCGCGGACCCGACCACCCGCACGATCTCTTCGTTGGCGAGCATTCCGATCTTGATCGCATCGGCGCCGATGTCCGAAAGCACCGCCTCGATCTGCGCGGCCACAACCACGGCGGGAACCGCGTGCACCGCCGTCACGGTTCGAGTGTTCTGCGCGGTGACCGCCGTCACCACGGTCATGCCGTAGACGCGATGCGCGCAGAAGGTCTTGAGATCCGCCTGGAGGCCCGCACCACCCCCCGAGTCCGACCCGGCGATCGCCAAGACTCGGGGCGGCGCCGTAGCCGATCCAGGCGATGTCCCGGACAGCGGCCCCGGCGTCGGCCCGGTCGACCTTACGGTCATGTGCGCGCCGGCGCGCCTTTCCGGCGGGCTCGGATGACCCAGACCAGGGCCAAAAAGACGATCACGCCTAGGCTGATTACCTGGGCGAGGGTGAATTGCTCGAAGAATCGGTCGTCCTTCGCGCGCAGAAACTCGACACCGAAGCGCTCGAGCGCGAGCAGCCCGAAGGACACCACCGCGACCCGTCCGGCCGCCGCCCCGCGACCGAAGCCCTTCCGGATCAGAACCACACCGACGACGCAGATCAGAAGCGCCGCAAGGGTCTCGTACAGCTGCGTCGGATGGACCGCAATCAGATCGTTGGCCGCTACGCCGTCCGGAATCGCGGCGCCGTACTCGCGCTCCATGAAGCCGGCGGTGGTCGGCGCCGGGAGCCCGTAGGGGAACTTGACGCCCCAAGGAAGATCGGTGGGATACCCGTAGTCGTCGCCGACCAGAAAACAGCCGACCCGGCCGACCGCGTAGCCGATCGCTACCGTCGGTCCCCCGGCGTCGGTCACCGCCCACAAAGACAGCTTGCGGCGCCGAACGGTCCAGATCACCGCAACCGCGCCGCCAATCAGCGCGCCGTACCAGACCAGGCCGGACCGATCGAAAAGCAGATGCCAATCGCCGTAGAGCATCGCGTAGTAGATCTTGGCGCCGAGAATTCCGCCTATCCCGGCGGCGAGCAGCAGCGCGCTGGTGTCCTCTTCGTCACCGATGTCCAATCGCTGCATGCACCAGCGAAGCACCATCCAGGACGACAGAAAGGCCAGCACCATCAACAGCCCGAACGGGCTGATCGAGAGGCTACCGATGTGAAACAACTCTCGGATCATGCGCGGGCTCTCGGATTCGGAATCGGAGTGGGGTGGGACGGGCGCCCCGGGTGGCTCGGGCGCCTATCGTAGCAGTCAGGTCGGCAGTGCCCGGTCCGGGTCGATCTCGGTGCGGCGCATGAAGTTCTCGAAGCGCTCCCTGTCCGTCGCCCGAAACCACACGAACCGAGCCCCCAGACCGTAGACCTTCTCGACCGCCGGATCGGCCCGGCGCACGACCTCGGCGCGGGCTTCGATCGGCGTCTTTTCCCCGGGCAGCTCCATCTTGAGGTCCAGGATCGCGCCGGGCGGAAACCGCTCCTGGGTGCGGATCAGGAGTCCGGATCGGGAGACATTGACGGTCTGGGCAATGCGCAGGACCTTGCCGGCTCCGAGCTCGACCTCGACCTTGACCATCACTCTCGCGTCGGGGCGTGGCGCTTTCCGAAGAAAGTCCGCGAGCGCGGTTGCGCCCTTCCCGCCGGCACCGCTCAGGTTGATCAAGCGCACGCCGGCTTGCTCCAGCGGTTCGAGGTCGAACATGTCTTCGGGCGACGCCAGAACGACAGTAAACGGAAGCCTCTCTCGCCCGATCGTCGCCTCGAGACGCTCCCAGAAGACGACGGTGTCGAGCTCCGGCAAGGGATGGACGAGGATCAAAAGGTCCGGCCTGATGTCGGACAGTCGCTGCTCGGCGAGAGCGGGCTCGGCAAAGTGCTCGAGCACTACGCCACCGGCCCTTTCGAGCACAGAAGCAAGCTCTCCCCTGCTCTCTTCGCTGGCTACCGTGACGACGTGCTGTTTCATGTGAACGCAGTTACCTGCTCGGCGCCTTGGAGACTACACCGCGCCATCCCGCCCAATCCAGACCCCCTGCGCACGGCGCGACGGGAACGTCGCGCCACCGGCATCCCGAAATCGCGCCTCACTGCACGGTTTCTCGTATCATCGGCGGAGCAACCACGAAGGAGGACGAATCCGCAGATGGCAGAGCTCAAAACGCGTCCAAATCGCGCAAGTGTCGGCAAGTTCCTGAAGTCCATCGCGAACGTTCAACGGCGCAGGGACAGCCTAGTGGTCAAGGAGATCATGGAGGAGATCACCGGCGTGAAACCCCAAATGTGGGGCCCCAGCATCGTCGGCTTCGGAAGGAGCGCCATCCGGTATGCCGACGGCAAAGAAAACGAATGGTTTCAGGTCGGTTTCTCACCGAGAAAACAGGCGCTGACCCTCTATCTTCGGTCCGGCTTTCCGCGTCACCAATCACTCATGAACAAGCTCGGCAAGCACGCCACCGGCAAGTCCTGCCTTTACATCAAGAAGCTCGACGACATCCATCTGCCCACGCTCAGAGAGCTGATCGAGCGGTCGGTCGCGCACGCCGCTCGCTCCGGCGCCCATGGCACTTGACGAGTTCGCCGATCTGGACGGATTGATCGCCGCGCTGTACGGCACCGTCTCGGGACCGGCCGGCGAAGAGCCCGACTGGTAACGCGAGCGTTCGCTCTACCTGCCGGAGGCCCTTCTGGTCAGAGCCACGCAAGTCGACGCTGGTACCCCCCGCGCCGCGGTCATGGATGTCGAAGCTTTCATCCAGTCGGGCCGCGAGTACCTGCGTGACAACGACTTCTACGAACGTGAGCTCGCGCGCCGGACGTTCCGGTTCGGCAGGCTCGCCCATGTCCTGAGCACCTATGAGACCTCCAGTGACCCTGAGGGCGCGCTGGCCATCGCCCGCGGAGTACACAGCCTCCAGCTCTACAACGACGGTTCCAGATGGTGGATCGTCAGCGCGGTCTGGGACACAGGACAGAGGACAATCCGCTTCCCGCGGAGTTCGTGGCGGATCTCCGCTAGCGATCGTTCAGGGACCAGTCGTAGTCGAGGTACTTGACCGTCGGCTCGGTCGCCCGAATCCGGGTGGCGGCATCGGCCGGAAGATGCTCCAGCACCCAATCGAGAACCTTGCCGCGGGCGAAAAACGCCACGACCGTGCTGCCGCCGGTGAAGTCGCCCGCGTACCACTTGAAGATCGACGACAACCACAGATCCTCGCCATCGAATCGCAGTCCCTTCGTGGAGTCCGCGAGAAACGCTCTCGTCTGGTCTTCGAGCTGGTGCTCCAGGTCCTCCGCCCGGTACGGCTCGAATCGCAGGTCGGGGCAGCTGGTGGAAGCACAGACCACCGCGAAGTGCACCCGCGGATCTCCTTCATCTCGCGCCCGAGTTTCGATCTCGTCGAGAGTCAGCTCTTCGCCCGCAACCGGATAGCGCAACGAATCAAAAAAACCGTCCACCGTCTTGACCGACTCGATCCCCGGGTAGCGATCGAGCACGAACTTCGCGGTGACCGCGTTGTAGGCATTCGACCAGAACGCGATCCGCGCCTCGCGGGTCGCTTCCGTCGTGCGGGCATCGACGAGGCTGCTGAGATAAGCGTCGAGATCTTCAGGCGCCGCTTGCAGCCCAGCGTAGTCGAGGCCGCCAGCTCGATGAAATCGGTCCAGAACGGCGGCCCAGGCTGCGTCTGATGGAGTCGGGTTCGACATGGGGCTCGCGGCCTCCTGGTCGGCTGCCGGCGCGCACCCCGGCCCGAGCACGGTCGAGAGCAAGGCGGCAGCTAGGGTTGAGAAGACAAGTCTTTTCATGGAGTCTCGAATTGCGTCAACGAATATGTACGACAGTCTATTCCCGCCGGATTCGTGTGGGTACGTTCCGGCGGACTTCGAGCCCTGGTAGACTCCGCCTCTACGCATGCTCAGCGATCTCACTCGAGAGAGGTATGAGGTCTTCGCCAAGCTGGTTCGGCGAAAGGCCCAGTCAGGGCGATGGCTCGTGCTCACCCATGACAATCCGGATCCCGACTCGATCGCCTCGGCGGCCGGGCTGGCGAAGGTTCTGCGCCGCTCCTTTCGTCGCCAGGTCCGCGTCGCGTACGGTGGCATCATCGGCCGGGCCGAGAACCAGGAGCTGGTAAAGGTTCTGGGCGTGCACATTAGTCACATACGCCATCTCGACGTCAAGAAATACAAGCACTACGCGCTCGTCGACACGCAGCCTGGAACCGGCAATAACGCGCTCGACGGGATCATCCCGGACCTGGTTTTCGATCACCACCCCGTCCGCAGCGCCACCCGCAAGGTTCCGTTCTCTGATATCCGGACGGACTACGGCGCCACCGCCACCATGATCGCCGAATACATCTCCGCGAGCGGTTGGGAATTGACCAAGAAAGAGGCGACCGCCTTTCTCTACGCGGTACGCTCCGAGACTCAGGACTTCGGACGCGAGTTCTCTCCGCACGACCGGACACTCTTCGACGAGCTGCTACCCAAGGCCGACCTGCGCGCTCTGGCACGCATCCAGACGCCGGTGCTGCCGCTCTCCTACTACCAGACCCTCCACGAAGCACTCGAGAAGCTCGAATCGGTGGGATCGCTGGTGATCAGCCACCTCGGCGCGATTCCCAACCCCGACATCGTCCCGGAGATAGCCGACCTTCTGCTGCGCATGCGTGGCATGACCTGGTCGCTATGCACCGGCGTTCTCAACGACCGCATCTACCTGTCGTTGCGCACCACCAACAGCCGCGCCGACGCCGGCCGGCTCATGCGGCGAATCCTCGGTCGACGCGGCAGAGGCGGCGGCCACGGGATGATGGCGGGAGGCTGGATCGAGTGGCCGGGCTCCCGGAGCGGTTCGGCCGAAGGCCTGCAGCGCTACCTCGCGCAGCGCCTCGCCACGATCCTCAAGAAGAAGCCCGAGCGGATCACACCGATCGCGATGAAGAGCTCACCTACTCCCACTCGATAGTGGCTGGCGGCTTGCTGGTGACGTCGTAGACCACTCGGTTGACGCCGCGGACCTCGTTGACGATCCGGTTGGCGACCAGGCCCAGGAAGTCATGCGGCAGCGGGCTCCAGTCGGCGGTCATGAAATCCTGAGTCTCGACGGCGCGCAGCGCCACCACGTTCTCGTAGGTCCGGCTGTCGCCCATCACGCCCACGGTGTGGACCGGAAGGAGCACAGCGAAGGCCTGGCTGACCTTGTTGTAGAGGTCGCGGCTACGCAGCTCCTGAATGAAGATCGCGTCGGCTTGCTGCAGGGTGCGCACCCGCTCGGGGGTGATCTCGCCGAGAATTCTGACGCCCAGCCCCGGACCCGGAAAGGGGTGACGACCGATGAACTCTTCCGGCAGTCCGAGTTCCCGACCCAGCTGCCGCACTTCGTCCTTGAACAGCATCCGGAGGGGCTCGATGAGCTCGAAGCCGAGCTGCTCCGGCAGGCCACCCACATTGTGATGGGTCTTGATCACCGCCGACGGTCCCTTGACCGAAACGGACTCGATCACGTCCGGGTAGAGCGTGCCTTGGGCGAGATATCCCGCCCCCTGGAGCTTCTCCGCCTCTGCCTGGAAGACCTCGATGAAGACACGACCTATGATCCGGCGCTTCTCTTCCGGATCGCTGACCCCGGACAGGGCGGAAAGAAAACGCTTGCCGGCGTCGACCACGATCACCGGCAGGCCGAGGCCGGTCCCGAGGTTGTTCTCCATATGGCGGCGCTCGTCCTTGCGCAGTAGCCCGGTATCGACAAACACCGCGGCCAGTCGATCTCCCACCGCTCTCCTGAGCAGCGCCGCGACCACCGACGAATCCACGCCGCCCGAGATGCCGCACAGGACGCGCCCCTCTGGCGCCTGCCTCCGGATTGTCGCGACCGCTTCTTCCAGATAGGAAGCCATGGCCCAGTCACCGTGGGCTCCGCAGATGCGGTAGAGAAAATTGCGCAGGATCTCGTCACCCGAGACCGTGTGAGACACCTCGGGATGGAACTGGATACCGTAGATCGACCGCTCGGCATTCTCGATTCCGACCACCGGAGCGCTGTCACTCGAAGCGATGCGCTTGAAGCCCCCTGGCGCACAGGCGACACGGTCGCCGTGGCTCATCCAGACGGTTTCCCGGGCGGAGAGATTGTCGAACAGGTCACTCGAGCCGCCGAGGTCGATCTCGGCGCGACCGTACTCCCGCTTTCCGGAGGCCTCCACCTCACCGCCCAGCTGATGGGCGATCAGCTGCAACCCGTAGCAGATGCCCAGAACCGGGATCCCGAGCTCGAAGAATCCTCCATCCACATGAGGCGCACCCGGGTCGTACACCGACTGTGGACCGCCCGACAGGATCACCCCGATCGGTCGCAGCTCGGAGGCCTCGGCGGCGGTCATCGTGCACGGATGCACCTCGCAATACACCCGGTTCTCCCGCAGGCGCCGGGCGATGAGCTGGGTGTACTGACTACCGAAATCGAGCACCAGCACGGTCTCATGCCGCGAAGCCAGATCCGTCTCGCGGCCCCGGAGGTTGACCACGTTGGCCCGCCGGCTCGCAGCGCCGCTCAAAGCTCGTGCTCCGCTTTTCGTGCTCGCTGCATCAACTCCTCCAGCGCTTCGCGCGGGTCCTTGCCCTCGTAGAGTACACGCATCATCTGGTCGGTGATCGGAATCTCGATCTCGTGGCGCGCGGCCAGCCGACTGAGGGAGAGAGAATTGCGGATCCCCTCTGCCACCATCGAGGTCTCCGCCTGGATCTGCTCGAGGCTCTTGCCGGCGGCGAGCTCCATCCCGGTCCGGCGATTACGAGACAGCCCGCCGGTACAGGTGAGGACGAGATCACCGAGCCCCGCCAGACCCGAAAAGGTCCGAGCCTCCCCATCGCAGGCGACGCCGAGCCGGGTCATCTCGTGCAAGCCACGGGTGATCAACGCGGCGACGGTATTGTGGCCGAGTCCGAGACCGGTGACGACTCCGGACGCCACCGCGATCACGTTCTTAGCAGCGCCGCCCAGCTCGACGCCGATCACGTCGGAGCTCGAGTACAACCGAAAGTTGGGCGTCGCCAACGTCTCGCGCAAGCGCTTAGCGAGAGCCTCTTCTTTCGAGGCTATGACGGCTGCCGTGGGCGCGTCGCGCGCGAGCTCGGCCGCGAAGGTGGGACCGGAGAGCACCGCGAAGTGGATCTCGCGGCCGGCTTTTGCGGCTTCGGCCGCCGCGACCTCACTCATTCGCGCGGTGGTCTCGATCTCGACGCCCTTGGTGGCCGAAACCAGCACATCCGGACCGTCGCAGCCGGCGGTCGCCGCAAGGTAGGCCCTGACCGTGTCCCGGAACCCGTGCGAGGGAACGACCACCAGCGCGACGGCGCATTGCCCGACCTCACCCAGGTCGGCCCCACTCGAGAGACTCTCGGGGAACTCGACACCCGGCAGGTATTTCTGGTTCTCGCGGCGATCCGCGAGCTCGGTGGCGAACGCCGGCTCTCGGGACCAGAGCAGAACCTCGTGCCCGGCGGCCGCGAACTGAACCGCTAGCGCCGTACCCCAGGACCCGGAACCGATGACACCGATTCGCTCGCTCATGCCGCCCCTCTTCCAAATCGCGACTCCGTTCCGGCCGCGATCCGGCGCAGGTTGGGAAAGTGTCGGCCGATGACCAGCGCCGCGATGGCAGTCGCCGCCCACCATCCCGCTCTCCCGGCCGCCGGCGGAAAACCCAGCCGGTCGGCAAGCAGCCACAGCAGCGGCAGCAAGGCGACCGCGACCATCGAGCCGACCGAAACCATCCGCGAGAGGCCTACCGTCAGTACGAACACGACGGCCGCCAACGCGCAAGCGATTGGACTGAGCGCGGTCAGCGCTCCGAACCCGGTCGCCACGCCCTTGCCGCCGCGAAACCCCAGGAAGGGCGACAGGACATGGCCCAAGACACACGCCACGGCGACCGTGGCAACCGTGGTGCTCGGGAGTTCCGCACCTCGTGCCAACCAGACGGGCACGAACCCCTTGCCGGTGTCCAGAGCCAGACCCACGAAGGCAGCGCCCGGGCCGGCGGTTCGCAGCGCGTTGGTCGCGCCAGGATTGCCGCTACCGACCTGCCTCAGGTCACGGCCGGTCCGAACCCGTGCCGATAGATAGCTGAAGGGAATCGCTCCCAGGAGAAAGCATCCGGCGATGAGGAGCATCCAGCTTACGGGTTGGTCTTGCATGGGCTCAGAGCATACGACCGAACTACCTCGTAATGTACCCCACCCGGATCCGGAGCGCTTTCGATCAGGCAGCCGCGGCGAACCTCGAAGGCCGGTTCCCCGATCGTCGTGGCCACGCACGCGGCGCTCCAGGCCTCGATCGCGGCGCGGGGCCAGGGCTGCCTGCAGCGGGCGAGAGTCAGGTGAGGCGAATAGCCTCGCCGTTCGAGCTCGAAGCCGCAGGCAGCCGAGGCCTCGGCGATCGCGGCCTGCAGCCGTCGGAGAGGTTCGGCGGGCGCGACGCCGATCCAGACGATCCGGGCCGGCCGCCCTACCGGGAAGGTGCCGCTACCTTGCAGCCTGGCCTCGAACGCGCGCTCGCCGGCGAAGGCGCTGGCCAGCGAAGCATGCAGCGCCGGCAGATCGGCCGCATTAACCCTGCCGAGAAAGACCAGGGTCAGGTGCCAGTTGGCCACCGGAACCCAGCGGGCCGGTGGCAACCGGGAGCGCAGCGGTCGGAGAGCGGCGTCGAGCCGAGTGCTCACGGCGCCGGGGAGCTCGAGCGCCACGAAGGCCTTCACACCGAGAGCCTGTTCAGAGGGCCCTCTCCGGATTCCGTCCGACCGAGGAGCGATCGTCGTAGGAGGTCCAACGCCCACTGGGTGGTCAATCGCCGGACCCGCTCGCGGTTGCCGGGGAACTGGAACCGGCGTTCAGCCGCCAACGCATCCTCGGGGCCGGCTAGAGCGACGAGTACAGTACCCACGGGTTTATCCTCGGTCCCGCCTCCCGGCCCGGCGATGCCGGTGATCGCCAGGCCGTAGTGCGCGCCGAGTCGCGATCGTGCACCCAGGGCCATCGCCGCCGCGACCTCCGAGCTCACGGCTCCGTGGCGCGCCAGGAGCTCCGGTGGCACACCCAGCATGCGCTCCTTGAGCTGGTTCGAATAGGTCACCGCGGCGCCGAGAAAGTAGCCGCTGCTGCCGGCCACGGCGGTCAACCGCTCAGCGACCCCGCCACCAGTGCAGGACTCCGCGGTGACCACCGTGCGGCCCCGGGCAGTCAGTAGGCGCCCGACTTCCGCCTCGAGCGAGCCGTCCTCCTCTCGACTGAAGACATGCGGCCCGAGAAGCTCTCCGAGGAAGTCCTCGCGCGGATCGAGCCAGGCCGCGCGCTCCGCCGGAGCACCCCATCGGGTCAACCTGACCACGACCTCGCCCGGAGACGGTAGCAACGAGACTCCCTCCGGCCCAAACCGCTCGTACAGAGGCTCCAGCAGCGCCTCGAGGTCTGACTCGGGAAGGCAGGCGACCTTGAAGGTCCGGCGCTCGAACCCGCCACCGGTGCCTCGCTCGGCCAGCCACGGCTCGAGCTGCTCTTCCACCAGACCGCGGAGCTCGCTCGGGACGCCGGGGAACAAAAACAAGGTCGTCCCGGAGTCCTCGAGCCGTAGCGCCGGCGCCGTACCGCGCCGGTTGGCGAGCACCTTGGCCCCTTGGATTACGTCCGCCTGTCGCTCATTCAACGGAGCCATCTCACGGCCGAAGGCGGCGAACTTGCGCCGAATGTCCTCGATGATCCCGGGATCCCGATCGAGCCCGCGCTCGAGCGCTCTCGCGACCGCCTCACGGGTGAGATCGTCCCGGGTCGGGCCCAGGCCGCCAGTGATCAAGACGAGCGACGACTCGGATCTCGCCCGATCGATCTCGAGTGCGATCTCCGCGAGCCGGTCGCCGACGATTGCCTTGCGCCCGAGCTCGACTCCATAGCGAGCCAGAACCTCCGCCAGGAAAAGCGAGTTCGTGTCCGCCCGGTCGGCTCCGAGAAGTTCGCTGCCCACCGCGATAATCGTCGCCCGCATCCACAGATCATACCGGGGACATCAAGGCCAAGCCTCGCTAGCAGCGGCGGATTCGCCAGCCGAGGGGCAACTCGGGCGAGGAAGCTAGCTCTCGCGCCGATCGCCCTTGCGGCGGTCCCAGCCACTTCTCGTGGGCAGACCGCTGCGGCGGTCCTTCTCGACCGGAACGTCCACCTTGCGGCGGTCTTCTTTGCGGCGATCGTCATCGGCCCGGCGATCATCGCCTTTGCGTCGTTCGGCGTCCTTGTCCGTAGAGTCCGTCATCGCACTGCGACTTATACTACCGCAGGTGCTTGATTTCTTGGGGATCCGCCAGCTGCGGAAGGAAGATTCGATCCGCCGCCGCGTTGACACCGCTCAACCCGCCGCCGTAGGATCTACCGGCTTGCCATGCGCTGCTTGACCACCAAGCTCAGCGCGATTCCGATCCTCATCCTGCTGTTCGCCTCGGCGCACGTCGCGGCGCGAACGCACAAAGCGCGGGGACCGGTGATCGCGATCCAACCGACCGAGAGCACGACGCCACTGGTGCTGCTCGCGCGCCCGGGCTGGGCGCAAGTCGAGGGGGATCGGGGCAGGCGGAGACTTCGGCTTCGGACCGAAGAGACGCTCACCGGCATCGAGGAGACCGTTTCGGGCTGGGTCGCGGGTGGGGTACGACGGCACGAGCGCGGCAGCTCGATCTTCCTGGTGTCTTCCGAGGTCGATTCCGGCGCGCGCCTTCCAGCGGTCGACCAAACCGGCGCTTTCCAACTGCGGCCGGTGCTCCTCGTCCACGACGGCCGACTGAGCGGCGCGGCCTGGCTCGAAGGCGAGAACCTGAAAAGCATGGCGGTTCGCTACGCCGACTGGACCGGCGTCGACTGGGGCCCCGTGCAGACGGTCGCCCGGCCGGGGCCGGGCAGCCAGACAGCCTTGAGCGGTACCTGCCTGGACGACGGCGAGGCTCTTCTGGTGTGGAGCCGCTTCGATGGCCGCGACGACGAGATCTACTGGAGCCTTCGCGAGGGCGCGAGTTGGACCGTCCCGGCCCGCGTCGGCGCCGACAACGGTGAGCCGGACATCACGCCGGTTCTGGCTAGATCGGGTCGTAGCGCGGCCCTGGTCTGGGGCCGGCTGGGCGACGGCGAGTACAGCCTGATGTCCAGTACCTTTCGCTCAGGGCGGTGGCGAGCCGAAAGAACCGTCAGCGCGCCGGGGGCGGCGTTCCCGTCGCTGGTGCTATCGAACGACAAGCTCTACGCGCTTTATCGAAGCGCCTCACCCGCCGGATGGGTCGTCTCCGAGCTGGATGCCGAATCGCGGGTGGTGCGCCAGGCTCGGGTTTCGGAATCGGTCCGGATTCGCCCGCTCCTGACCGCTTTCGAGCCGACCGGTCCGGTGCTGCGCTGGAGGCGGCCGGGTCGATCCGCCACCCCGAGATGGAACCTCCAACGATGACGAGCCGCTCCTGGCTGGCGCCGGCGATCGCGCTCGCCCTCCTTGCCGGCGCGCCCCGGCCCGCCGCCGGGGTCAAGGTCCTGGCTTTCGGCGATTCGATCACCTACGGGATCGGCGACGAGGAAGGGCTGGGCTATCCGAAGCGACTCAAGAAGATGCTCGGCAAGGGATCGAGCGTCTTCAACCAGGGCGAGCCCGCCGAAGACACCGGGCTCGGCCTGACTCGGCTCAGGTCGGTGCTGGGCGAGGACGGTGACGTGGTGCTCCTGATGGAGGGCACCAACGACGTCACCCTCATCGCCGAGGGCTCGCTTTCGGTCGAGACTACACTGGCCAACATCGACGCGATGATCTCGCGGGTGCGCGACGCCGACAAGGAGCCGGTGCTGTCCTCGATCATTCCCAGGGCGCCGGAGGCCCGGAGAGATCGGACCAACGAGATCACCAGCTTCCTGGCGGGTGACCTACGCGAGCTGGCGATCGAGCGCAATGTTCGATTCGCGGACATCTACGACATCTTCGATCCGGTGCTCGTCCCCACTTTCTTCGACGAGTACTACCACCAGAATCCCGACGATCCGATCGGTCACCCGAACGGCGCCGGCTACGACCGTATCGCGAGCGTCTTTGCCGACCTCCTCAACGAGGTCGACTCGGCACCGCCTGTGGTCGGCAACTTCGAGCCCGGACCGCTGCCCAATACCGTGCCCACTGGGATCAAGTTCGAAGTGCCGGTCTATGACTTCAAGAGCGGATCAGGTCTCGATCTGGCCGAGACCAAGCTCCTTCTCAACGGAGCCGTAATAGCGACCGGTGCCGAGAGCGAGGGCGACGCCAAGAAGGTCAACCTGGTTCACCAGGACAAAAAGGCCATCGGGTGCCGCGTGGTCTTGCGGGTGCTGGCCCAGGATTCGGCGGTGCCGCCGAATTCCCTCGATCGCACGATCGGAATCTACGACGTCACGGGTCGCACCGTCACGCCGGGCGACGTCAACTTCGATTGCCGGGTGGACGGGGCCGACCTGGTGAGCTTCGCGCTCCGCTTCGGAATCGACAGTTCCGATCCTCGCTACCTTCTCACCTGGGACTTCAACCGCGACGGGATGATCGACGAAACCGATCTCGCCACTCTGTCGAGCAACTTCGGCAAGTCGTCTCTCTAGTGGCTCAAGAAGGCGACTCGCTCGCGGCCACGCGGTCGCCAAGCAGCGGAGGCACCCCGACCTCGGTGTCGGCAATCCGGAAGCAGGCGGCGATATCGGCCGCGACAGCCGGCGCCGGTTCTCGCAAATGCAGAATCGCAATCTCCTGGCCCTGCTCGACGGACTCGCCGAGGCGCCCAAGGTAGCGCATCGACACGCCGTCGTCGATCCGGTCGCCCTCGCGCAGCCGGCCGCCGCCGGCCTGAGCGAGAGCCAAGCCCAGCCCCCGCGTGTTGACCGCGGCGAGGTATCCGGCGCGAGGTGCGACGATCGGGACCACGGTCGGGGCCAGCTCGATGTCCCGCTCGAGCCATGCCGGGTCGCCCTCCTGGGACTCGACCCAGGCCAGGAACCGCTCGCGAGCCCGGCCCGACGAGACCGCGCGCTCCAGATCCTCGCGCTGCAGCGCAACTCCGCTCAGCCGCGCCACCTCCACGCCAAGCGCATACGTCACCTCCATCAGATCGGCCGGGCCCTCGCCCTCCAGGCAGCGCATGGTCTCGAGTACTTCGGCGCGATGCCCGACCCACTCTCCGAGAGGCTGGCTCATGTCGGTAAGAATCGCCGATGTCTCGAGGCCGCAGGCTACGGCCGTGTCCACCAGGAGCCGGGCCAGCTCGTGGGCCTCCTGGATGTCTGGAATGAAGGCGCCGCTGCCGGTCTTCACATCCAGAACCATCGCGGCGGCACCGGTCGCGAGCTTCTTCGACAAGATGCTGCCGGTGATGAGCGATATCGAATCGACCGTCGCGGTCACATCCCGTAACGCGTAGAGCTTTCGATCTGCGGGTGCTACGTCTCCGGTCGCCATGCCGATCGCCATTCCGGTCCGTTCCAGCATCTTCAGGCACCGAGCCCGGTCGAGCGCGAGGTCGAGACCGGGCACCGACTCGAGCTTGTCGGCGGTACCACCGGTATGACCTAGGCCCCGGCCGGTGAGCATGGCTACGGGTTGTCCGCATGCCGCCAGAATCGGTGACAGTACCAGCGAGACCTTGTCCCCGACGCCGCCGGTCGAGTGCTTGTCGGCCAGGTTGGGAACCTCGTCGGCCAGCTTCCACTGGTCTCCGGACTCGAGCATCGCGATCGTCAGAGCGCGGGTCTCCGCCTGGTCGAGGCCCCGAATCGCCGCGGCCATCAAGAAGGCTCCGAGCTGCGAGTCGCCCCAGGAGCCGGTCGCCGCCCCGTCGACCATCTCCCGAATCTCCGCCTCCTCGAGCGCCTCGCCGTTACGCTTGCGCGCCAGGATGCCGTAGGGGCTGATCATCGCGTACGGGCTGCCTTAGAAAAGGTCGTTCGGCTGGGACTAGTGGCCTGTAACATTTGAAGCGATACTAGATTGCCGAGCCATTCGTCGTCGAGGTCAAGGCGCGCCGACGCAGTCATAGCGGTGCCTATGTCGAGGAGGCGCAACCTAGAGATCGGCGACCAGGGCCGGCCAGGTAGTAGCGCTTTGGGTGTTAAAGGTCACTAGAGCTTCGCGAGCTTCTGGCGGGCTTCGAGCGAGTACACTGAGCTCTCGTGCTCCTCCAGGAGCCGGTCGTACGTTCCGCGCGCCTCCTCGGTGCGCCCGGCCTGCTCCAACGCCTTCGCCAGCTCAAAAAGAACCACATCCTCGGGCAGGACGCCGTCGTCGGCGCTCAGAAACTCTCGAAGCTGGGCTATCACCGCTTCGCTGTCTCCGCGGCTCTTGCCCAGGTTGATCAAGCTCATCTGCAGCCGGCCGGCTAGGAGCGTGTCGTCGGAGTCGGCGAGCGCCTCACGCCAAAGCGATTCCGCTTCCTCCAGATCACCCGCGCCGGCGGCCAGGTCTCCCAGATAGGCGGCCGCGATCCCGCCGATCGGGGTGCCTACGAAGTCCGCTCGGAGCTCGGTGAAGGCCTGCCGGGCGCTCGCCGTCCGACCGGCCTCGTCGGCGAACGTCGGGTCCTCGAGATCGTCGGGCCGGGGATCGACCGTGTCAATCGGGGCACTGTAGATCTGAAGCGCCCGTGCCAGCTGGCGGTTGGCCTCCTCCGCCTGCCGCGAGCGATAGGCGAAGAAGAGCACGACCAGAATAACGGCGACGGCAACCGCGACGACCAGCCCCAGCAGCCCGCGCATGTGCTCGCGAAGGAACTGGAACGTCCGTCCCATTGAGTCGAGAATCTCGTCTCGTTTGATGTCTTTGCGTCGTAATCGGCTCATTTTTTGGGTTTTCACTCTCTCGAGATGAATGTGGTGCGGCTGGGAGGACTCGAACCCCCGACCTAGAGCTTAGGAAGCTCCCGCTCTATCCAGCTGAGCTACAGCCGCTCGACGACGGAGGATACTACTCTACCGGCTGATCGTCGAAACCGGGGTTGGGTGCGCTCTATTCCCTATAAGTGATCAGAGTATCCAGTGGGTATTCCGTGAGGCGCTCACGGCCCTTGAGAAAAAGCAGCTCGACGATAAAACCGAGCCCGACGACCTGTCCGCCCCGAGAGGTCACCAACTCCGCGGTCGCCGCGGCGGTCCCGCCCGTAGCCAGCAGATCGTCCACGATCAGAACGCGCTCGCCCTTGTCGATGCCGTCCTCGTGCATCTCGATGCGATCAGATCCGTACTCGAGCTCGTACGACTTGCCTACCGTCTTGCCCGGTAGCTTTCCGGGTTTGCGCACCGGCACGAAACCCGCGTTCAGATTATAAGCGACGATCGGCGCGAACATGAAACCCCGGGACTCGATACCTACGACTTTGTCGACATGCTGATCCGAGAAGAACCAGACGAAGCTATCGACCGTCATGCGCAAAGCCTTGGCGTCCTTGAGCAGGGTCGAAATATCGTAGAAGAGAATCCCGGGTTTCGGAAAATCGGGAATCTCGCGGATGTACTTCTTCAGTTCTTCTTCCATCTCCACCTCCTGCTCAGCGCGCGATCTCGAAGGTCGGGCCAACGCTTCCGTCCGGAACGTCCGTCCTCTCGACCGCTGTCACTCGCGACCCCGCCGGTCCTCGACCGATCGCCTCTTCGAATGCTGCGAGTTGCTCCTGCGAACCGACCGCCACCGCTTCCACGGAACCATCCCGGCAGTTGCGCACCCAGCCGCCGACACCGAGCTCTTGCGCGGCCTGGCGAGTAAAGAAACGAAATCCCACTCCCTGAACCCGTCCTGTGATTCGATACCTCATGAGTCCACCGCGGAATCGACCTCTTCGGGCAGCAGAAACCTAGCCCTCCGCCGCGGTCCGGGCCTTCCTGCCCACCGACCAGAATCCGATCACGAGAAGGATAACAAAGGCCATGGTCAGCCAACCCAAGTGTTCCTCAATGAAGATCTTGGCGGACTCGCCGAGCCATCGCATGAGCGCCGCCACCAGGAAGAAACGCAGCGTCCTTGAGACGATCGAAGCGATGACGAAGACCTTGAAGTTGATCTGGAATGCGCCCCCGGAGACGGTGAACAACTTGTAAGGCAAGGGCGTCAGTCCGGCGATCCCGACCGCCCAGGCGTTGTAGCGGTCGTAGTAACTACGGACCTTCTCGACCCTCTCGGCGTTGAAGAGCCGCTGAAGAATCGGCCGCCCTCCGACCAGCCCAATGCCGTATCCCGCCATGCCACCGAGCACCGATGCGACGGAACACACGAACGCGAACCAGTAGGCGCGATCCGGCTCCCCGACGCACAATGCGATCAGCAAAGCGTCCGGCGGCACCGGAAAGAAGCTGCTCTCGGCGAACGAGACGGCGGCCAGTGACCACGTGGCATAGGGCGTCTCGGCCAGCGCCTCGACCCAGTGAAACAGCTCTCGAATCCACTCCATCACCTAGGGCCTCCTAGCTCTGCTCGCGCCAACCGAAACGGCCGACGAGTGGAACGAACGCCACGGATTCACCTTCCGAGCGCTGGAATCCGCCAGCCCTCAGCTTGCGGTATTTCACCAACCTCTGGGACTCACGGTCTCCTTCGGGTATGACCAGCACGCCACCGACGCCCAGCTGTGAGAACAAGGGCTCCGGCACCGCCGGTGCTCCGGCTGTGATCAAGATCCGATCGAAGGGTGCCACCTCCCCCCAGCCCACGGTTCCGTCGAAAGTCTGGATCTTGACGTTCTGGTAGCCCAGCTCGCGGATGCGGGCGATCGCCTGGCGCGCCAGGCTGCCGATTCGCTCGAGGCTGTAGACCCGGCTCGCCAGCTCGGCGAGGATCGCGGTCTGGTAGCCCGTCCCGGTGCCGATCTCCAGCACAACGTGATCGGCCGAGACGTCGAGGAGCTCGGTCATACGAGCCACCACGTAGGGCTGAGAAATCGTCTGATCCGACCCGGATGGGAGAGCGAAATCTCCATAGGCCTGGCGGCGAAGGTGCTCCCGCACGAAGAGGTGCCGTTTGACGGAACCCATTGCCGCCAGCACGCGCTGGTTCTTGATCCCGTAGCCGCGGGCAAGGTCATCGACCATCCGCTGGCGTGCATAGAGAAAATCATCCGGCATCGTCAACTGCCGGACGGCTCTCCGTCCAGCTCGGATCGCAGCCATTCATAGGAGTCCAGGCCCCGATAGTCGGTCAGATCCAGGTGCAGTGGGGTGATTGATATTCGCCCGTTCGCCACTGCTTCGAAATCGGTGCCGGCGTCCTCCTGCCACGCCGGGCTGCCGGCGATCCAGAAGTAGCGTCTGCCCCTGGGGTCGAACTTCTCGACCACGGACTGCTTGTAGACCCGGCGCCCAAGCCGAGCCAGGCTGACTCCAGTCGCCTCCCCAACGGGGACGTTAACGTTGAGCAAGAGATCTCGCGGCAGCTTCTTGGTGACCAGGAGGCCGAGCAGCCGCCCCGCGAAACGGGCGGCGCCTTCGAAGGAAAAATGCTCACCCACTTCTTGGCTGAACGCCACCGAAGGAATGCCCATGAGGGTCCCTTCGAAGGTCGCGCTAACCGTGCCCGAATAGGTTACGTCGTCGCCAAGGTTGCAACCGAAGTTGATTCCCGAAACGATCATATCCGGCGGGTCGTCCTTCATCAGCCACTTAACTGCCAGGTTCACGCAATCGGTGGGCGTACCATCGACCGAGTAGACCGCCTCCTCCAGTTTCCGCATTCGCAGCGGCCGGTCGAGAGTCAGCGAATGGCCACTTGCGCTCTGTTCGCGGTCGGGAGCCACCACGGTGACATCGGCGACCTCCAGGAGGGCCTTGCGAAGCAGCTTCAAGCCCTCCGAAAAGACGCCGTCGTCGTTGGTCACGAGGATGCGCTTCATCTATCGCTCTTCGCTTCCTCGGCGCGTGATGTAACGGCCGACGATCGGCTCCAACGCTTCGAGCGTCGCCGAAGGAACAAGCTCTGGATCGGTGATCAAGGCGTGCGCCAGGATTCCCCGAAACGGGCTCTCGCGGCCGGCGTCGATTTTGCGGATCGTGCAGCGCACCGCTTCCTGAGCGGTCTTCACGTTCTGGCGAAGAACTTCCATGACCGCACTTCCGCTGACATCGGCCTCTTCCTCGTGCCAGCAGTCGTAATCGGTCACCAGAGCCATGGTGGCGTAGCTCATCTCCGCCTCGCGGGCCAGCTTGGCCTCCTGGAGACCGGTCATGCCGACAACGTCGAACCCGTTGCGGCGATAGTCGTGAGATTCGGCAAGCGTCGAGAACATCGGCCCCTCCATGCAGACGTAGGTCCCTCCCTCGTGAACCGTGGCACCCGCTTCGCGCGAGCCTTCCGCCATCCAAGCCGCCAGATCTCTACACACCGGGTGAGCGAGGCTGACGTGAGCCACGAGGCCGTTGCCGAAAAACGTATCGGGCCGATGGCGGGTACGATCGAAGAACTGATCGGGAATCAGGATGTGGGTCGGCTCGTACTCCGTTTTCAGACTGCCCACGGCTGAAATCGAAACGATCCACTCGACACCCAGCAACTTCATGCCATACAGATTGGCCCGGTAGTTCAACTCGGACGGAAGCAGCCGGTGCCCGCGACCGTGGCGGGGAAGAAACGCGACCCGCCGGCCTTCCAACTCCCCGATGATGAACGCGTCGGAGGGCTCTCCGAAAGGAGTATCGAGCTTTATCTCCTCGCGGATCGTCATGCCCTCCATCTCGTAGAGGCCGCTGCCTCCGATCACACCTATCCTTACTTCAGACATTTTTCCTCCACACGGAAGTCGTGCAATTCGCTCAGGCGAATGCTTGAACTGCGCTACGTTGCTCTTCGATCAGAGTGCAAACCTCGATGGCGGTCGCCAGGGCGCGGCGCCCCTCGCGCCCGGTGACCAGCGCGACGCTTTCGCCGCGGCAAGCAGCCAGGAAGGCCCTCAGCTCGCACTCCAAGGGCTCCGCATGCTCGATCGCAACATCCAGCCGCTCCAGATCGCGGCTGCCGCCACCCTTTTGCAGCCTGTAGCCCTTGATCTGCTGCTTCTGGTAGTCGAGAGACAAATAGATCCCGGGCACGATCACCCTGAGCTTGCGGATCTTCTGGTCCGACACCCGCGAGGCCGTCAGGTTCGCCACCAAGCCCGACTCGAATTCGAGGCGCGCATTGGCAATGTCGTCCCGGTCGGTCAGGACATTGACTCCCACGGCCGAGAGCTTCTTGAGCGGTGACGGGTCGAGGCTGTGCAGAATCTGCAGATCGTGAATCATCAGATCTCGGACCACGTCGATGTCGAGGCTGCGAGGCGAGAACTCGCCCATCCGGTGCACCTCAGCGAACCCCGGCGGGAGACCGAACTCCAGAAGAGCCTGCACCGCCGGGTTGTAGAACTCCACGTGCCCAACCGCCAGCACCCGGTCGCCGGCGGCTTCGATCAATCGATCCGCCTCTTCCAGGGTCGAGGCTATAGGTTTCTCGATCATCACGTGCACGCCGGCTTGAAGTAGCCGGCATCCGAGAGTCGCGTGCTCGGTGGTTGGCGCCGCGACCACAACGGCATCGACCTCCGCCGCGAGCGCGTCGAGGCTCTCGAACACCCGGCCGCCGTACTCCGCGGTCACCGAGGAGGCGAGGCCGTGGTCGAGGTCGCGCACGCCCACGAGGTCGGCCTCCTCCAGCTCGGAGAGGATCCGGACGTGGTGTCGGCCGAGAGCTCCTGTTCCCACGACCCCAACCCGGAGTCGCGGCGGTGCTTCAGCCACCGTTGCCCCGAGTTCTTCGCCGGCCCGGGAGGGCTGTGATGACCCCCACCTCGGAGCTCTCGATAAACTCGATCAGAGGCAAAACGTCGGCGTTCGCGCCGAACTCGCGCTTGAGCCGTTCGAGAGCCTGGGTGGTGTTCAGCCCCGATCTAAGAAGGATTCTCACCGCCGACTCGATCACTTTGACCCGATCTTCGTTCAGCCCCTTGCGGAGCAGGCCGATGCGATTGACTCCGATGCAGGCGGGCTTCGCCCCAACGATCTTCATGTACGGCAGCGCGTCCTTGGTGATGATCGAGTAGCCGCCGATGTAGGCATGCTGACCGACCCTGCAGAACTGTTGTACCGCGCTGAACGCGCCAATAGCGGCATGGTCGCCCACTAGAACGTGCCCGGCCAGAGTCGCGGCGTTGGTCAGAATCGTGCGGTTTCCCACGTGACAATCATGGGCCACGTGGGTATAGGCCATGAGTAGATTCTCGTCCCCGATCGTCGAGCTCCCGCCGCCGAGACCTGTGCCGCGATTGACAGTGCAAAACTCTCGGAAGGTATTGCCGGCACCGATCTCGAGCGTCGTGCGCTCGCCCTGGTACTTGAGATCTTGCGGGTCGAGACCGATGCAGGCGTGCGGGAAGATCCGGTTGCGAGGGCCCAGCGTCGTCGGACCCTGAAGCTGAGCGGCCGAACCGATTTCACAGCCGTCGCCGACGACCACCTCCGGACCGATCACCGCGTAGGCACCGATCTTGACGTGCTCACCCAACTCGGCGCTAGTGTCGACAACGGCCGTGGGATGTATGGCGACGGGCATGGCGCTGATCAACCGGCCGACTTCGGCACCATTGCGGAGGTCAAAATCGCCTCGGCGACCGTTTCGCCGTCGACTCGAGCGGTGCCGGAGACCCGTGCGAACAAGCGCCGCGAGCGGATGATCTCGACATCCAGAACCAGCTGATCGCCCGGACTCACCGGACGTCGAAACTTCGCGCTCTCGACCCCGGCGAGGTAGACGAGATGCCCCTCTCGGTCGGCCCGATCGTGAATCAGCAGAATTCCGGCGGCCTGCGCCAGCGCCTCGATCACGAGCACGCCCGGCATGACCGGCTGCCCGGGAAAGTGACCGATGAAGAACGGCTCGTTGACTGTGACGTTCTTGATCGCGCGCACGCGAGAACCCGGCTCCAGGGCCGTCACGCGGTCGACGAGGAGAAACGGGTAACGATGCGGGAGAATCGACTTGATCCAGTCGATACCGTGAGACTCGCCTGCGTCGGCTCCCTTGCCGGGGGTCGATTGCGTCAGATGCTAGCTCCCGGACGAAGAATCTTCTGCGGGAGCCCCTTCGGCCGCCGCGTGATCATTGAGCCTCTTCATGACCTCGGCGGTGATGTCGATGGCATCGCTTGCGTACACCAGACCACTCTCGAACTTGTTGAAGATCATAGTGTAGCCGAACTCCTGGCCCACCTGATTGATGATCGGCATGACCAATTCCTGAATGTTGGTCAGCATCTGCTCTTGACGGGTTTGCAGCTCCCGTGAAGTGTCGTCGTTGAACCGCTGCAACTCGATCCCCTTGTCCTCGAGTTGCTTTTGCAGTTCGGCCAGCTTGTCCTCACTCAGCGAGAACTGACCCTCGCTGATCTTGGTGCGCAGCTCCTGAATCGTGGCGCGGAGCGCGTTGCGCTCGTCGGTCTTGGTTTTCTGAAGGGTCTTGAGATCCTCGATCCCCTGCCGCCCGGGGTCAGACTCCTCGAGCAATTGAACTACATTGATCACCGCAAACTTCGACGCTTCCTGAGCGGTGACCACCGAGCTCGTGAAACCCAAAACAAGCCCGACGGTGACCGCCAGGCGGATCATTCTCTGCAACTGTCTCATTTCTACTTCCCCTGCTTGCCTCAGGCTAGAACGTCGTGCCGATGCTGAATTGGAATTTTTGGAATCGGTCGTCCAAGTAGTCGTCCGGGTTGATCGCGTAAATGAACCGCAGCGGCGCGCCGAAGATCGGGACCAGTACCCGCAACTCGACGCCCGCGCTGTAGCGCATCAATGAAAGATCGATGTCCTGATCCTCGGCGTAGACCCCTCCGGCGTCGACGAAAGCCAGCATCCGGAACGGGCCACCAAGCACCAGATGATACTCCAAATTAGCCTGAAGAAAAGTCTCACCGCCGAGTGCGAAGCCGAACTCGTCCCGCACCGTGTTGCCGTCTTTGTCCCGAACCCAGATGCCGCGGGTCCGGAAACCACGGACCGAATTCTCGCCGCCGAGAAAGTAGCGATCCAGGGAAAACAGCTCTTTACCGCCGAACGGCGTGATGAAGCCCGCCTCGACGTTGAGACCCGCGACCGTCAAGAGGCCTTCCTTGGTCACCGGACGGTAGATGCTGAAACTGACCCGTGGCCTGATGTAGTTGGTGTCTCCGCCCAGAAAACCGCCGGTGTACTCCAGCCCCGTCGAATAGCTGATCCCGCGCGTCGGCTCGAAGCGGCTATCGCGCCGGTCGAAGCTGTGGGTCAGCCGCATCGTCGAGATCTGACGATCGAATTCGAAGCTGACCGGCTCTCCGACCTCGTTGAAGAGCCGCTGTTGATCGAGAGAGCTGAACAAGCTGTAGGAGAGCGAGAGATTCCGGAACAGGCCCAGGTTGCGACCGTAGGTCAGTGTCCCGCCTTGGGTCTCCTGGCGGATGCTCTGACCGGTGAGCAGGTTGTAATCGAGGTCGCGCAGAAACAGCTGAACTCCCGCCGACTGCGGCCGGTCGAGAAACCACGGAACGAAATACGAGAGATCGATCAGGTCTTGACGACCGCCCGATTGGACGTTGACGCCCAGCGTCTCGCCGCGACCCAGGAAGTTTCTCGTCTTGAAGGAGAACTGGCCGAAGAACCCGTCGAGCTCGCTGAAGCCGGCGCCGAATTGCATCTCGGTACGATCGCCTTCTTCGCCCTTGACGGTCAGATCGACCTGTTTTTCCTCGTTGTCCACGTCGATCTGCACCGGATCGCTCTCGTCGACCTTGAAGTACTCGAGCTGGCGGATTCGCAGCAGGCTGTTCTTGAGAGCTCCGGAGCTCATCACCATGCTTTCCTGAAGGCCCATCGAACGCCGCAACACCTTGTCCTTGGTCTTGCGGTTGCCTTCGAACTCGATTCGCCCGACGGTAAAGCGGTCGCCTTCGGTGACGTAGACGATCACGTCGGCGGTGTCCTCGGACACCTCTTCCACCTCGGTGTCGACTCGAGCGTAGATGTGGCCCGAATTCTGATAGATCTCGGAGATCGTTTCGACCCCCTCGTCAATCACGGTCGATCTCAACCAGCCGCCCCGAGGTTTCGGGAACTGTTGCTTCAAAATGTCCGGCTGGAACTTCTCGGCGCCCTCGATCCTGATGTCGCCGAGCCGCCAGCGATTGCCTTCTTCGAGGGGAACCGTCAGGACCAGGCGGCGGCGTTTTGCGTCGGTGTCGGGCGCGTCCGGCCGGGTGCCTCTGATCTCCACCTTGGTGTCGCCGATCACCACGTTTTTGTAGCCGGCCTTCTTGTAGATCGTTCGGACTTTCTCGAGATCCTCCTCGAGGGTCGCCGGCTTGTATACATCTTTCTTGAAGACCTTGGCGATCGGGCCGCTTTCCTTGGTCTTGCGCATCGACAGCTTCAGACGACGGTCACTGAAGACGGTGTTGCCCTCGAAATCGATCTCGGAGATTCGGATCTTGTCGCCTTCGTCGATCGTGAAGGTCACGCGCCGGTCGGTGCCGGACACGACCTCGAGATCGTAGTGCGCCTCGGCCAGGCGGTACCCCTTCTCGCGATAGAGCTCCTCGATGACCGCCTTGAGCCGGTTCAGCTCACCGCGATTCAGGGGATCGCCCTCGCGAACGCGAAGGTTGTCCCTCGCGATCCGGTCGGTGATGTCGGTGCGACTCACTCGCTTGAGCCCGACGTATTCCACGGAGCGAAGTGTCGCGCGCTCCTTGACCGAGATCACCAGCAGAACGCCGCCGTCGACAGCCGACGCCTCGGTGGCGATATCCTCGATCAGGCCCTTCTGCCAGAGGTCGTGGATCTTCTCGTTGAGGGTCGCCGGCGCGTACGTCTCTCCGACCGCTATTCCAAGGTAGAAGTCCAGGGTCTCCGAGGCGAGGCTCTCGAGGTTCTCGTAGCGGATCTCCTGGATGGCCTGGCCCGCGAGGCCCTGGCCCCAGCTCCATGCCGGAGCCAGCACGAGAACCGCAAGCGCCAAGGCCGTCGCGAGATGCCACGGACGCCCGCCGGCCGGTGCCGATCTGGCTCTACCCTCCGGGTCTGACGCCGCCGCCCGGGAACAAGCCTCTCCTGCCACTTCCGAAGTGCGGCTATTCATGACGAAGCTCATCCAAGCAAAACCCGAGCCAGAAACCGGACCCGCCGGACCTGGGCTAGGTCTCTTCTCCCACCGGCTCGCGCATGCGTTCCTGGAACCTCAGCACGTCCCCCTCAACGGACACCTCGATCTCCTCGATGAAGCCGTCGGAGCGTGCGATCAGGAGCTCGGAAACCGCATCCTGGACGTGGCGCTGAATCACCCGCCGTAGCGGTCGTGCTCCAGTCGACGGGTCGACGCCCGCCTGCTCCAGCAGCCACATCTTGGCGTCGTCGGAGAGCGAAACCCGCAAACCGCGCTCGCCCAGGGTGGAGTTGATCTCGGCCAGCAGAATATCGACGATCGTCCGCAGAGACTTACTGCCGAGAGGTCGGTACACGATCAGCTCGTCAACCCGATTGATGAACTCGGGACTGAAGGTCTTTCTCAGCTCTCCAAGAATCTCCTGCTCGAGCCGCTCGAAGCTCTGGTCTTCGTCGGCGTCGCCAAAGCCCATGCGACCGCCGCGCAGAACCAGCTTGCTTCCCAGATTCGAGGTCATGATGACCAACGTGTTCTTGAAATCGACCTTGTTGCCGTAGGCGTCGGTCAGCATTCCGTCTTCGAGAATCTGCAAAAGCAGGTTGGCGACATCGGGATGCGCCTTCTCGATTTCATCGAACAGCACCACCGAGTAGGGCTGCCTGCGGATCCGCTCGGTCAGCTGACCACCCTCGTCGTGCCCGATGTAGCCCGGAGGTGAGCCGATCATTTTCGACACCGCGTGCTTTTCCATGTACTCGCTCATGTCGAACCGCACGAGCGCCTGCTGGCTTCCAAACAGAAACTCGGCCAGCCTGCGAGCGGTCTCGGTCTTGCCCACGCCCGAAGCTCCCAGCAGGATGAACGAGCCCGTCGGCCTTTGGGGGTTGCTCACACCGAGCCGGGCGCGGCGAATAGCCCGGCAAATGGAATCCACCGCGTGATTCTGACCCACCACCCACTTGCGCAGCGACTGTTCCATGTTCATCAGTCGCTCGGCCTCGTCGCTTCGCAGACTGGCAATCGGAATGCCCGTCCACGAGGCGATCACGTCCTCGATATCCTGCGGCGTCACCACCAGCAGCCCCGCCTCCTCGGCCTGGTCGCTGACGTTCTCGAGATCTTCGCGCAGCTCGATCTCACGCTCCCGAAGGTAGACGGCACGCTCGAACTCCTTGTCCGAGATCGCCGTCTTCATCTCGGTCACCACCTCCTGGATCTCGCTTTCGAGACGCCGAACGTTCTGCGTGTCACGCACCCGGCGCAGCTTGACCTTGGCGCCCGCCTCGTCGATCACGTCGATCGCCTTGTCCGGCTGCTGCCGGTCGCTGATGTAGCGCCCTGACTGATAGATCGCCGCGCGCAACGAGGCGTCGTTGTAGCGAACCTTGTGAAACGCCTCGTACCGGGCCTTGATGCCTTCCAGGATCGCCAGGGTCTCCGCTTCGCTCGGCGGCTCGATCTGAATCGACTGAAACCTGCGCAGCAGCGAGCGGTCCTTCTCGATATAGCGTCGATACTCGGTCAAGGTAGTGGCGCCGATGCACGAAACCTCTCCGCGAGACAGCGCCGGCTTCAAGATGTTGGCGGCGTCAAGCGAGCCCTCCGCCGAGCCGGCACCGATGAGCGAGTGAATCTCGTCCACGAAAACGATGACGTCGCTGTTTTCCTGAAGCTCCTTGAGGATCGCCTTGAGCCGTTCTTCGAACTGGCCTCGGTATTTCGTTCCGGCCACGATCAGCGAAAGATCGATGGCGAACACCTTCTTCTGGGCCAGAAAGATCGGAACCCGCCCCTCGACGATCCGTTGAGCCAGGCCCTCGACGATGGCGGTCTTGCCCACTCCCGGCTCGCCCAGGAGAATCGGGTTGTTCTTGGTCCTTCGCGACAGGATCTGGATGATCCGATCGACCTCTTTCTCCCGACCGATCAGCGGATCGAAAACGCCCTGGGCGGCCAGCAATGTCAGATCGCGCCCGAACTCGGAAAGCACGGGAAGCTCCTTCTTCTGCAGACTCGCCTCTCGTTCCTTCGTGATCGCGACGACTTCGGCCCGCACCTTTTCCAACTCGAAGCCATGCCGCGAAAGCAACCTCATGGCGACACACCGCTCGACTCGCAGGATCCCGATCAACAGGTGCTCGGAGCCAACCGTCGAGTGGATCATGCTTTCGGCCTCGTGCGAGGCGTAGGCGAGGATCTTCTTCGACTCCTCGGAGAGCGGCAGCTCCGCGGTCGATGAAATCCGCTCGACGAAGACGCGCTCGCCTTCGATCTCCCGGCGCAGGTCGTCGGCCTGCACCTGGAAGCGCTGGAAGAGCTCGCCAACCGACTCTTCGCCTTCGCGGAGGATGCCCAGGAGGATGTGCTCGGACTCGATGACTCGGCTACCGAGCTTGCTCGCCTCGTAGCGCGCGAAGAAAAGGGCTCGCCGGGCTTTCTCGTTGTATTTCTCGAACATGGAGTCGCACTCCGCAGAGCTCCCGACCACTCGTCGGCGCCTGCGACCGGTCGATTACTCCCGCAGAACGCCCTTATTCAGCGTTAAAAGTCTACCACAGCGATTTGCGATCTCTTGGTTGTGCGTGACCACCAGAGCGGTGGTTCCGCGGCTCCGCTGGAGGGCGACCATGAGATCGAAAACCTGCGCGCCGATCTCGGGATCGAGGTTGCCGGTGGGCTCGTCGGCAAGCAGGAGGGGCGGCTCCAGGAATAGCGCCCGGCACAGCGCCACGCGCTGCTGCTCGCCGCCGGACAGCTGCGCTGGGAAGTGGTCCGCCCGGTCGGCCAGCCCCACTTCGTCGAGCAGGCGCTCGCCCTTCTCGAGCAGGCTCTTGCCGCCGAGGCCGGCGATTCGGCCGGGCACCAGCACGTTCTCGATGGCGGTGAAGTCGGCGAGCAGCTCCTGGAACTGAAACACGAAGCCTATTGTACGGTTCCGAAAACGCGCCAGCGCCTCGCGATTCATCGAATCGAGCCGTTCGCCACCTATCTCCACCGAACCCCGATCGGGCTGGTCAAGCGCCCCGAGCAGATGCAGGAGCGTCGACTTGCCGGTGCCCGATTGGCCGACGATCGCCACCGACTCGCCGGGAGCGACCTCGAGATCGACGCCGCGCAAGACCTCGACGCGCCGCTCGCCGTCGCGATACGTCTTGTGAAGCCCACGGGCGCTGACCGAGACCGTCAATGGTGAAGCGCCTCGACCGGTCGCAGTGCCGCCGCGGACCTTGCGCCCAGCGCCGCCGCGACGACCGCGACCACCAGCGCGCTGGCAATCACGAGGAAGACGTCCGCGGGATCGAGCTCGAACGGCACGTGATCCAGGAAATAGACGGCGGCGGGAAGCCGGATCAACTCGTAGCGGCCAAGCAACCAGGCCGCGCAGACACCCACCAGGCCGCCCGTGGCGACTCCGGCCAACCCCAACCCCCCTCCGAGAATCACGAACGCCCGCGTGATCGTCCTGCGGGTCGCCCCCATGGCGCCGAGGATGCCGATCTCCCCGCGCTTGCTCGCAACAATCAGGTGGATATCGGAGACCAGCGCCAACGCGGCAACCACGACAATCAGCAGGACCGCCAGAAACATCATCGTCTTTTCGAGCTTGAGAGCAAAGAACAGGGCACGATTGAGATCCTGCCATGAGCTGACGCCGCTGACGCTGGCGACGGCGGCCGCGTCCGCGTCCGCGCGCAGGCGGTCGGCAAGCTCAGCGGCAGTGTCGAGGTCGCCGACCTCGACCAGAATCCGGTAATCGGAGCCTCCGAGCAGGCTTTCGGCAGCCGAAAGCGGCACGGCAATGCGATCCCGCTGCTCGGTCGCGCCGCCGGCGAACGTGCCGCCGAGACGGATTCGCGCGACTCGGGGCTGCGGTCCGAACGGCGTCAGAGTGGGCCGGCCGGAAGCGATCTCGACGACCGAACCGGGCTCGAGCAGCCAGGTCTCGGCCAGCAACTCGGGCGCATAGAGACCGTTGGCCTCGCCTTCGGCACCGGGAAAGATCACCGGCACCGGCCCCTCGAAGCCCAGAATCGAGACCGGCCGGACACTCCCTTCGTAGGCGATCCAGCCGGAGCCGTTCAAGGTGATCTGAGCCGACTGCACGTCGGCCCGCGCGAGGAGCTGCGATCGAATCTCCTCGGCCGCCTGCTTCCCCACCACCTCGACCTCGATCTCGGGGGTGCGCAGCAGGATCTCGCTGCGCAGGGCGCTCTGAAAACCGGCCAGGGCGCTCAGCGCCAGGATCAGCGCGGCGACACCGACCGCAATTCCGCCGGCGGCGACGAAAGACAGAAACGTGACGAAGGAGTCCTTGCGTCCGCTGCTCAGATAGCGTCGCGCCAAGACGACCGGAAGAGACGACTTCGTCAGATCGCCTCCCCCACCGGTTCTCACCGCGACTCCTCGGACGCCTCCGACCCGCCTCCATCGCTTTCATCGGCCTCGGCGGCCACCGACGCTTCGGGTCGAAGCAACGGGAACAGAATCACGTCTCGAATCGACTGACAATCGGTCAGGAGCATCGCGAGCCGATCGATGCCGACCCCTTCGCCGCCAGCCGGTGGCATGCCGTGCTCGAGAGCGATCACGTAGTCCTGGTCGAACCGGTGCGCTTCCTCGTCTCCTAGCTCGCGCGCTTCGAGCTGAGAGCGGAACCGCTCGGCTTGGACCTCCGGGTCGTTGACCTCGGAAAATGCGTTGGCGATCTCCATGCCGCCAATGAAGAGCTCGAAGCGCTCGACGAATCGAGAATCCCCTGGCGCCGCCTTGGCGAACGGGGAAACCGCCACCGGGTACTCGGTGATGAAGGTCGGCCGGATCAGCCGCTCCTCGACAGTGGCTTCAAAGAGACGCATCAGCAGGAATCCGTAAAACTCGGCCGGAATCTCTACCCCGGGGTGCTCGGAATCGAAGTTCTCGCGGGAACCGCTTTTCAAAACCGGGTGCTCGGAATCGGCCACCTGGGGCGGCCACGGGATCTCCCGCCGCACCAACTCCGCGGCCACGTCGGCCGGATGATCGAGACGCGCGCCGTCGATGCCCTCAAATTTGGAGATCGCCTCTCGCACCGTATAGCGCTGCCAAGGTGGCGCCATCTCGATGCGGTGCTCCTTCCATTGCAGGTTCGACTCGCCCAGCAACTCCAACACCAGTCCCGCGAGCAGGTTCTCGGTGAAGTCCATCAACTGCAGGTAATCCGAATAAGCCCAGTAGAACTCCAGCATCGTGAACTCGGGATTGTGCTGCGTCGAGATGCCCTCATTGCGGAAACTCCGGTTGATCTCGTAAACCCGATGCAGGCCGCCGACCAGCAGCCGCTTCAGGTAGAGCTCCGGCGCGATGCGCAGATACAGCTCGAGATCGAGCGCGTTGTGGTGGGTCACGAACGGCCGCGCCGCGGCGCCGCCGGCGAGGGTCTGCATCATCGGCGTCTCGACCTCGAGAAAACCGCGCCGATCGAAGGCGTTTCGTAGATAGGCGATCGCGCGGGCGCGAATCTCGAACACCTTCCGCGAGTCGGAGTTGACGACCAGATCGAGGTAACGCTTACGATAGCGGGCTTCCACGTCCGCCAGGCCGTGCCACTTCTCGGGCAGCGGCCGCATGGCCTTGGCCAGCATGATGATTTCTGTCGCGGCCAGGGTGAGCTCACCGGTACGCGTTCGTATCAACTCCCCGGCCACCAGGGCGTAGTCGCCGAGATCGAGATCCGCGAGGATCGCGGCCGCGCTCTCGCTCAAGGCTGCGCCGCGAGCCATCACCTGAAGCTTGGCCACTCCATCGTGGAGATCCAGAAACGAGGTCTTGCCGTGCTTGCGCAGCGCCCTCACTCGCCCCGGCACGCGCAGGACGAGCCCGGCCTGTTGCAGTTCTTCGGCGCTGCGGTCGTCGTAGCGCTCGTGGACCTCGGCGGGCTCGAGATCGTACTCGGTTCGGCTCGGATAGGGCTCAACCCCGGCACCGCGCAAAGCGTCGCGCTTGCGACGTCGATTGTCGATCTGTTGGTCGAGTTCGGACATGGAAGCCTGGGGCGTGGGACTCTCGCCGGGACGCGGGCTCGCGGCCGCAGCACGATATCGAATTCGGAGCCAAAAGGGGAACGCGCGGCCGCGCCGCTCGGCATTGGGTGCTGCTACCATCCGGATCGTGGTGGAACGGCATCTCGAACAGCTCGACGCGGCCGCAGCGGCATGGCGCGAGCGGGAGTGGCCGGCGCCGGACGCTCTGCTGGTGTCCGGGTCGGGCCTGGCAGTGGAGCTTCCGGGAGCCACGTCCCACCGAGCGGGCTTGGCGGAGGTGATTCCACTCCGGGTGCGCGGCATCGACGGGCATCCCCTCGAGTTCGTTCTACTCGAGCCGCTGCCCGGCCGATTCGTCGCCTACCAGAGGGGCCGGCTGCACAGCTACCAGGGGTACGACGCCAACGACACCGTGTTCGTGGTGCGACTCGCGGCTCTGTTGGGTGCCAGGACCCTCATCATGTCGAACGCTGCCGGGGGGGTGCACCGAACGCAAAAGGCGGGTGAGATCGTGATCGTCAACGATCAGATCAACCTCACCGGTTTGAATCCCCTTCGCGGAGAGCTCCCACCCGACTGGGGGCCACAGTTCGTGGATATGGTCGACGCGCACGATCCCGATCTCGGGCTTCTGGCCGCCACAGTGGCCGGGGAGCTCGACCTCCCGTGCTCCCGAGGTGTGTACGCGGGCTTCGCCGGCCCCACCTTCGAAACTCCGGCCGAGGTCAACATGGCTCGCACCATGGGCGCCGATCTGGTCGGCATGTCGACCGTTCTCGAAGTGATCGCAGCCCGGCACATGGGACTGCGCTGCCTTTGCTTCTCGCTAGTCGCCAACCTCGCGGCGGGGGTCACCGGCGAGAAAATCGACCACGAGGAGGTCCTTGTGGCCAGCCGCGCGGCGTCCGATCAGATCCGCCGCATCCTCACCGCCCTGTTGACACGATCCGAGCTGTACGCCTGACCTGGTCACCGGGCGGCTCACGTCAAGCGCGGTCGAGACGAGTCATGCACCTTGAGCCACAGCCCGGAAAACTCGCGGGTCAGGCGCATCTTGAGAACCTGAACTTCGCCGCCACCCGGAGTCTCGCGATCGAGCAGCCGCATTGCGAGAAAGTGGTCGAACTGCCGTAGATAGCTGTCACCGAGCTGGAGAGCCATGGCGGCATCGTCGAGAAGCTCGGCCCGTCCACCCTGGGACGCCTCGGGACCGATGCCGTCGAGCTCGTCGGCCAATGAGGCGATCTTGCACTTGAGGCTCGAAGCCGCCAGCAGAAACTGTTCCAACGCGACGTTACATCGCGCTCCGCTCGCTAACCGCGCGAAGGCCTCGATCTCTCGTGGAGCCAGTCGGTAGTCGAGCAGCCGAGGATCGACCTCGGTCAACTGGCTACCCGATCGCCGGGTATCTCGCAACGAAGAAACCAGGATCTCCAACCCGGAGCCGAGCGTCGTTCTCTCCGCTTCGGTAGCCAGGATCGCATGCACGGAAAGTGACTCTCCGCGGCGGAGCTCCTCGTCGAGATCCGCGGTCTCGTCCAGTTCGATGCGCCCGAAGATGATCTGCATCGCTTCCTGGATCTCGGTGATCGCCCCCAGGCGCAACGTCCCGCCCTGGGCCTGCTTGCGAAACGTGCCGACCTGAGCATGAAGTTGGGAGACCGACTCGGCCAGGTCGGTCGCCAAAAGACCTCGTCCCTCGAGCTCGGAAACTTTCTCGTAGTCCGCGAAGATCTTCGCCTGAGCCTTCTCGGTCAGCGCATTCACTCGCGCGGCGACGGCCAGGTTGGTACTCACGATCATCGGCAGAATCGACTTGGCAAACGCCAGCGCGCCAAGTCCGTGCTTGACGTTCCGGTAGTGCCCGACCAGGTCCCTCTCGGTGAGCGCCTCGAACGTCTCGATCTGTTCGATTTCGTTGCGCACAGCCTGAATGAGCTTCATGCGGTTGGCGACTTTCTGAGGATCCACCGGCGCCGCCCCGACGTACTCGGAGATGCCCACCAGCACTCGTTTCAACCGCTCGGGATCACCGCCACCTTCCACGTCCACGATCAACGCCCCGAGGCGACTGAGCAGGTAATCCACCTTGTCCGACCGCTCGGCTTCCCAGGTGCGCCCGCGCTGTACCTCGATATAGAAACGCAAGAGATCGATCAGAATGCGCTCGTCCTGAGTGGTAACCCGCTGAAAAAAGAGCCGCACCAAGGACGGAGCGATCTTTCGATCCTGCTCGTCGAGCGACCACATCAGGTCGTCCAGAGTGCGCTGGCTCACCTCCAACTGCTCGATGACGGGGGCGATATTCACGTCATTGAGCCTGGCCGACGCCTCCTTGAGGCTCTGATAAAGCTGCTGGAATTCGGATCTGCGATCGTCCAGATCCTGGCTTCCGAAGAACTTCCGCAACCCCAGCATGAACCGGTGAAACGTCCAGCCGGCCTTGTACCGGCTGGACAGCTCCCGATAGAGCTGATTGACGGGGTTGACTTCGTTGGCCAGTACCATGTTGAATCCGAGAGCGACGATCATTCTACTAAATCATGGAGCCCTCAATGGACAGACCGCTGCAAGTGTTGATCTCGGAGTCGGACCTTCAGCGCCGCATCGCGGAGCTCGCAACGGAGATCGACCGGGACTACCAGGACAAAACTCCCCTGCTCTGCATCGGCGTTCTCAAAGGCTCCGTGTTCTTCATGGTGGATCTCCTGAAGCGGGTGAAGGTGCCCGTGGTGATCGATTTTCTACAAACCTCGAGCTACCGGTCCGGAACCACTCCGGGTGAAGTCCGCATCCGCAAAGACGTGGACGTCGCCATTCGAGGCCGCCACGTGTTGATCATCGAGGACATCGTCGACACCGGCCACACGCTCAGCACGGTGCTCGGACTGTTCCGGTTTCGAGGCGCCGCGAGCGTCAAGCTCTGCGCCCTGCTCGACAAGCACGAGGCTCGAGAAGTTCCGGTCTCGGTGGACTACTCAGGCTTTCCCATCGACAACGTTTTTGTCGTCGGCTACGGTCTCGACCTCGACGAGCGCTACCGCGAGCTGCCCTACATCGGGGTCTACGACGGTGATCCATCCGAGGACTGACGGCCGGCCGAAAACAGGAGCGCACTGATGAACTTCCACCACAGCGACGACGCCCCCGCGGCGATCGGACCGTACTCCCAGGCGGTCTCGGTCGGCGGCTTGCTCTACACCTCGGGCCAGGTGGCCCTGGACGCCAAGACCGGCGAGCTCGTCGGCGACGATTTCGAGTCCCAGGCCATAAAGGTCCTGAGCAACCTCAGGGCGGTCCTGGCCGCGGCCGGCTGCGGTTTCTCGGACGTCGTCAAGGCGACGGTCTTCGTCACCGACCTCGCCGACTTCCCGCGTCTCAACGAGCTCTACGGCGAAGCCCTGGGCGATCACCGCCCGGCGCGCTCGACCGTCCAGGTCGCGGGACTCCCCAAGGGCGCGCTGGTCGAGATCGACCTGGTCGCGAAGCTGCGGTAAGGGAAGCGAGCCGGTCTTCCGGCCTCGCGCACGCTTCGCCGTCGGCTGGGCGCGATCCGGCGGGCTTGCTGCGGGATCGTCTCGGGCGATCTGTGCGTCTCCTCGCTGGCGGTATCTTGTAGCGGTCGACGCCCCTGTCGACCGGCGGGTAGTGGCCAAGACAACGCTCCCTCATGCACCCGCTGCGGTGCGGCAAATCGCTGATCCTCGACTCACCCGCGCTCGCCTCGCCGGATACCTCGCGCCGCCTCCGACGCTCCGCGCGCGAGGCCGAAGACCGGCCCTCCAAGTCAACGCACGACGGCGCGGATGCGGTCGATCGCTTCGCCCATCGCTTCCGAGCTGACGTCGCGGTGGGTCACGAACCGAATACGATTCCGATCCAGGGTCACCGCAAGGACATCGCTCGCCGCAAGCCTTTCGACGAGCGCGCTCGCTGGGTCGCCGTCGCCCTCGACTCCCGCGACCACGATGTTGGTTTCGACCGCAACCGGATCGATCGTCAGTCCCGGCATTTCGGCCAGTGCCTCGGCCAATCGCTTCGCCTGGGCGTGGTCCGGCAGCAGGCCGGCGGCGCCCCGTTCGAGTGCGATCAGGCCCGCAGCCGCCAGGATCCCCACCTGTCGCATTCCTCCACCGAAGAGCTTGCGCACCCGCCGCGCCTCGGCGATGAACTCGCCGGAACCGCACAGCATCGAACCGGCGGGAGCGCCGAGCCCCTTGGACAGCGAGAACATCACCGAATCGACAAACGAAGTGAGCTCGGATACCTCGACACCTAGCGCCGCGGCGGCGTTGAACACCCGGCCGCCGTCGAGGTGAAGCGGCAGCCCGTGCCTGCGGCAGACTTCCGCCACCTCTCGCTGGGGCTCCGGCCGCCCGACCAGCCCGCCGGCGCTCATCGCCGTGTTCTCGAGGGTCACGACCCCCGTCCGCGCCCGATAGACGACGTCCGGCGCGATCGCCGCCTCGACCTGAGCTGCCGTCGGCACGCCGCGAACCCCCGCAACCGGTCGCGGCATCAGCCCGGAGAGCCGGGCCATCGCGCCCAACTCGTAGTGAAACACGTGGCTCTGCGCTTCGCAGATGACCTCGGTCCCCGGCGAGGCGAGAACGTTGAGCGCGATCTCGTTACCCATGGTCCCCGACGGAACGAACAACGCCGCTTCTTGACCGGAGACGCGAGCCGCCTCGGCCTCGAGGCGATTGACCGTCGGATCTTCGCCGAAGACGTCATCGCCGACCTCGGCATTCACCATCGCTCGGCGCATCTCGTCGTCCGGCTTGGTGACGGTGTCCGAGCGCAGGTCGATGGGAGCGGCCCTCATCGGCTGCGAGCCCGCTTGGACGCTCCGAAAAAGGCGGCCTCGAGCCGCGCCAGGCGCTCGGAGGCCTCGCCGGCGGCGGCGAGCCCGATCTCCTCCAGCGATTCGTCATCCAGTTGCGGCACGAGGGACAAGTTGCCGGTCCTCGTCAGGTCCTCGACGTCGAGGGTCGCCTGATCCACCCAGCGGGCGGCGCGGTAGAAGGTCAGACTTCGATCGACCGAGCCTCCGGTTCGCAGCGTCAACTCGCCGAGCAGGTGGAGCCGTGACGCGATCGCCCGGTTCTTGAGCGCGCGGCCGCTGCGACCGCAGGCGGGTCTCTCGAGAAGCGCAGGCAGGCCGACCTTCCGAGCGAGACTCGCGAAGGCGCAGACATCGGGAGGCGCGTCGTGGAACAGCTGCTGATAGCCGCGCCGGTCGGTCATCTCGCCCAGCGCGCGGCGAGCCACGGCCGACAATCTCGGCGCCATCGGCTGCACGCCGGCAACACCCGCGCCGGCCAGGGTCTCGAGGCCACGCTTGCAGGTCTCCTCGGAGGTCGTCAAGCCCGGAATCAACGGCCAGCAGCAGTGAACTCCGGGCGGAACCTCCTCGAGCTGTCGGAGCCGCAGCGGCAGAAGCGCCGGCGTCAGATCGACCACCGGCACACCGCCGCCGGCCTCGATCTCCTCGCCGGGCAAGAACTGGACGATCGGCTCGGCCTCGACCTCGGTCAGCCGGCCTCTCAGCTCCTGGCGCCACCAGTTGGCCACGGGCCCGACCGGCGGCAGGTAGGTGACGTCCGAAAGCTCACGGACGTCCACCGGACCGAGGGCGCGTTCGGCGCCGTCACCCGGGCCCGGAGGGCCTTCGACCAGCTCCTCCCGGGCGATGTCGAGCCACCATCCCTCGGGGCCCGGCCAGGTCTTCGGGGCCTGCACGATCCAGCAGCGCAAGGGCTCCGGAAACTGGCTTTCGAAGCGCACCTGGACCACCGGTGGAGTCTACCGTGGGGGCTCGGGTCGCTGAGGACTAGCAAAACCAGTCGGGAGGGGACACAAGGCGTCGCCTGCTCCAAGGGGTTCACCGGTCAGCAGCTTGCCGGGCCGGCCGTGTGCCTCCTGGAGCGAGCGATCAGCCTCGTCGTCGAGGCGCGAGCGCAAGGAGGCACGCGGTCGGCCTCCATCGGCTCGGACTGCCTCGGCAGACTCGTCTCAACCCACCAGAGCTTCGGCGAACCGCCGCGGTACGAACTCGACGAGGTCCGCGGGAGCTTCTCCGACGCCCAGGTAGAGAACCGGCAATCGAAGCTCTCGTGCGATCGCCACGACGACCCCGCCTTTGGCGGTGCCGTCGATCTTGGCGAGCAGTACGCCGGTGACCTCGGCGGTGCCCAGAAACTCGCGGGCCTGGGCGACCGCGTTCTGTCCGGTGGTCGCGTCGAGCACCAGGATCGTCCGGCGGCTCCAGCCCGGCGCCTCACGGTCGATGACTCGCTTGATCTTGCCCAGCTCCGCCATCAGGTTCTCTTTGGTGTGCAAGCGGCCGGCGGTATCGACGATGACTTCATCGACGCCGCGCGCCCGGGCGGCCCGGAGGGCATCGAAGACCACCGCCGCAGGATCGGCGCCCGCCGACTGCTTCACGATCTCCAGCTCCAAGCGCTCGGACCAAACCGTGAGCTGCTCGATCGCCGCAGCTCGGAACGTATCGGCCGCGGCCAGGAGAACTTTCTTGCCGCGGCTCTTGGCGCGAAACGCCAGCTTCGCCGCCGAGGTCGTCTTGCCGACACCGTTGACTCCGACCAGAAGGGTCACCACCGGTCCCTCCGGCTCCAGCGGCGGCTGCGGCGCGTCGAGCAACAGGATCGAAAGATGATCGGTCATCCGCTCCTTGAGCTTGAGCAGGTCTCCGCCCTCGAACCGGCGCGCGTCCTTGCGGACGTTGTCCACCAGCTCCAGGGAGGTCTCGACGCCGACGTCCGCCGCAATCAGAGCCTCCTCCAGCATCTCGAGGGTCGTGTCGTCGATGACCGCGCGGTCCTGCACCGCCGCCTCGAGACGCTCGAACATCTCGGTGTGGGTCATCAGCAGGCCCCGCTTGAGCTTGCCCCAGAGACCCGAGCTCTTCCCGGCCGCTTCCGCCGCGGCGGCCTCTTCTCCGGCCGGCGGGCCGGTCTTGCTTCGACCGAACATCAAGCGAACAACTCGCGCTCGAGATCGGCGACCGCGATCCGGAGATGCCTTCTCGCCGCAGCGGTCGAGCCGGGGAATGCCTGGATCAGCACCAGCGAGTACCCGTCGGGAAGGCAGACCGCGTGGATGCTGACGTCGCCCTGGCGAATGTGAATCAAGCTCGGCCGGCCCAGCTTGGTCGGCTCGAGCACGGTCCGGGCCTGCCGCAGGCTGATCCCCAGGTAGGCGCCGAACACCTTGAGGTCCTCGGGTGTGTAGCCTGTAGTCGCGACGTCCACGGTCTCTCCCGAGTCATCCACGAAGACCACTCCGATCGCGCTTGGGACCTTGGCGAGCAGGTCCGCCAACACGTAGTGAAAGGGCATGCGAGGTCTTCGGGAAAGCTAGCTGACCACCGCCACCGGCATCGGTTCGGGGGCGTCCCGCTCTCCAGAAGCGGCCTTGCGCACCTGCACCTCGCCCGCCTTGAATGCCTGCAGAAAAGCGCTGACCACCTTGGCGTCGAACCTCTGCCCGGCCAGTTCGGTGATCCGCTTGACCGCGAACTCGGTCTCGTAGGCCCGCTGATACGGGCGATTGGTGGTGATCGCGTCGAACGTGTCGGCCACTCCGACGATCCGGGCCATCAAAGGCGCCTTGTCACCAACCAGCCCGTCGGGATACCCGCTGCCGTTCCAGGCTTCGTGGTGCCATCGGATCGCGGGAATCATCTCGCGCAGCTGCTCGATCCGGCTCATGATCTCCGCTCCGATCACGGGATGGAGCTTCATCTGCTCGAATTCGTCATCGGTCAGGACACCGCCCTTCTTGAGGATGCGGTCTTCGATGCCGATCTTGCCGACGTCGTGTAGCAGAGCTCCGACCCAGACCCGGTGCTGCAGGTCCTTGTCGAGGCCGAGACGCTTGGCGATCGTCCGGCTGTGAGCCGCGACCCGTTCGGAATGGCCGCGCGTATAGGGATCCTTGGCGTCGATCGCCGCGACGAACGCGCGCATCGAGCCGATGAAGAGCTCTCGGTTGGCTTGCGCGGCCAACTGCAACCGCTCGACGTAGCTTTGAATGTGCTGATTCATACGGTTGAAGTCGTGCCCGAGCTGCTCGATCTCAAGTCCGAGGCCGGTAACCTCCACCCGCTTGCCGAAGCTGCCGGCGGCGATCTCATGGGTGGTGTCGGTGAGCTCCTGCACCGGGCGGCTGATGCGCCGGGAAACCCACGCCGCCAACAGCCCCGCCAGGCCGATAAGGACCGCCGTCGAGAGCGCGGTTTGGAGGGCCATCTGGCGTGCGGCTCCGAACGCGGTGGCGGCCGGCTTCTGCACGACCACGCCCCAACCGGGCTCGCTCACCGGACTCACCCGGCCGAGCATCTCCTGCACTCGACCCCCTACGGCGAGCGGATACTCAGCGGTCAGATTCAGCGGCATATTGGTGAAGTCGCGTACCAGATCCGCTCCGGCGATGGCTCGATCGATCTCCTCGTTCGAACCTTCCGACCAAAGCACCGAACCGGCGCGATCGATCAGGAACACACCCACCTCTCCCTGGGCCTGCTCTTGGAAGAACTCGCCCAGGGTGCCCACCTCGAACACGCCTTCGAGAACCAGGTCCTTGTCCGCGCCGACGGCCAGGGCGACGACCGCGGCCGGAGTGCCGTTGCCACCGTCCGGCACAAATCGATAGACCGGCCGACCGTCCTCCTGCAAGCCTTCGAACGCGCTCTTCAGAGCGGACACGGCTTCGGTCGAGATCGGCACCGCGTACTGCGGGCCGGAGCCCTGCCGGTTCATCACTCGCACCGCGAGGAAGCTCGGATGCTGCTCGAGAAACGAAGCGACCCTCTGTTTCAACCACGGCGACCCCAGCTGCTCCTCGACGCTGCCCTCCGCCTGCAACGACTTCATGGTCTCGCCGAGCTGGGCGAGCTGGCGTCTGGCGGCGGTCAGCGACGCGGACAATTCCACGGAGAGAAACTGGGCCGACCGGGTCAGGTAACTCTTTTCCTGGGTCTCCAGGATGTCCCGGTTCTGGCGTACCAGAAGCAGGCTGCTCACCGCCAGCGGGACGATGCCGGCAAGCAGCAGAGTCAGAAAGACCAGCAGGCGAAGCGGAAGACGTGACATCAGGCCCTTCATGGCGATTCCCAGACGGTAGACCGAGTCCGTGCGTGTCGCTGTGACACACCTCACGCGACCTCGGATGGACCGCTAGCGCGATTCTACGAAACCCGTAAGAAAAGAAGCAAGCAACTCCCCGATCAAGGCAGGATCGAGGTCGTCGACCACCTCGGCCGCACCGACCCGAAGCGGAAGGACCCAGCTCAGGCCGGTCTCCCGAGCCTTCTTGTCCCGGGACATGGCCCGAATCAGGGAATCCGGGTCGAACGACGGCAACCGCGCCGGAGCCAGGCGCCCGACCAGCGCCCGAATCCGCTGCGCGTCCCGATCTCGAAGGCCGCGCGGGAGCGCCAGCTCGACGGCGAAGAGCATGCCATGGCCAACCGCGTCGCCATGCGCCAGCGCTCCGTGTCCCGCGCAGGTCTCGAGCGCATGCCCGAGAGTGTGTCCCAGGTTGAGCAGTCGCCTGCGGTCGGCCTCTCGCTCGTCGGCGGAGACCACCGCGATCTTGATCGCCGCCGCGGCCTCGACCACCGAGCCCAGGGACTCGGATTCAGGCTCCAGCAACTCGCGAAGCCGGACCTCGAGGAGGTCGAACAGGGCGGAGTCCGCCAGAATCGCCGCCTTGACCACCTCGAAGAGCCCCTGGCGGATCAACTCCCGAGGGAGAGTAGACAGGGTGCGAGCGTCGGCGATCACGAACCGCGGCTGGTGGAACGCCCCGACCGAGTTCTTGGCTTCGGGCAGGTTGACGCCGGTCTTGCCGCCGATTGACGCATCCACCTGCGCGAGGAGAGTCGTCGGCACGTGAGCGTACTCGATCCCGCGCAGAAAGCACGCGGCCGCGAATCCCCCGACATCGCCCACCGAGCCGCCCCCCAGCGTCAAGAGTCGGCTGTCCCGCTTGCCGCCGGCCGCGACCATCTCACGAGCCAGGCGCCCCATTGTGTCGAGAGTCTTGCCGGCTTCTCCGTCGGCGACGTCGAGAGCGGTGACAGCGCTCGCGGCGGAGAGCTCGCGCTCCAGCCACTCGCCGTGAAGTTCCCGCACGGGCGCCGAGCTGATCACGAACGCCCGCCGCCCGCGGACCCAGTCGGAGAGCTCGGCGCGGGACCGATCCAGCGCGTCGGCTCCAATCCAGATTCGCGTCAGGCCGCGATCGTGAACGAGATCGAACTGTCTCGCGTCCGGCATGCCGATTACCTCGCCGGCCGCCGCCCGCGCTCAGCCCTCATCGGAATCTGCGGGCTCTCGACGCCTGGCAGCGATCTCCAGCCCCAACTCGTGGAGCTGCTCTCGATCGACCGGCGCCGGCGCCGAGGTCATGAGCGACGTGGCCGAGGTGGTCTTCGGGAACGCGATCACATCCCGTAGCGAGCGCGCACCGGTCATCAACATGACGATCCGATCGAGCCCGAGTGCGATACCGCCGTGCGGCGGAGCGCCGTAGGTGAGCGCCTCGAGCAGAAAACCGAAGCGATCTTTCGCCTCTTCGTCAGTCATCCCGAGCAGACCGAAAACGCGTTTCTGAAGGGCGCTGTCGTGAATCCTGATCGAGCCGCCGCCCAGCTCGACGCCGTTCAGAATCACGTCGTAGGCGCGGGCGCGCACCGCGCCGGGCTCACCCTCGAGCAATCCGAGATCTTCGAGCATCGGCGACGTGAACGGGTGGTTGACCGAGTTCCAGCGCTCATTCTCGGACGCGCGCTCGACCAGGGGAAATTCGGTGACCCACAGGAACCTATTCTCATCTCTCCGGATGAGATCGAACTCCGCACCGATCGCGAGGCGCAATTCACCGAGCGCCGCCGCCGCAATCGACGGCTGCGCGGCTACAACGACGCCGATCCCCCCCTCTTCGAGGCCCAGGGCGGCCGCCATCCGGGCGAGCTCGTCGTCGCTCAAGACGTTCTTGACCTGAAACTCGAGTTCGCCGTCCCGGTTGCGCAGCGTCAGCACACCCATTGCCCCCCTCGAGCGCGCGATCTCGACCCAGGCGTCGACCTGTTTGCGACTCGCCGAGGCTCCGTCGGGAATCGCGAAGCCCCGCACCACGCCGCCGGCTCCCAGGGTCTGCTGGAAGGCCCGGAAACCGCTCTCGGCCAATCCCTCCGACACGTCGCGAATCTCCAGATCAAGGCGCAGATCCGGCTTGTCGTTGCCGTACTTCAGCATCGCCTCGCGGTAGGTCATCCTCGGGAACGGCGCCTGTGCCTCGATGCCGACGATCGGGAAGATTCGCTCGAAGAGTCCTTCGATAATCGAAAAGATGTCCTCCTCGGTGACGAACGACATCTCGAGATCGACCTGCGTGAACTCCGGCTGGCGGTCCGCCCGCAGGTCTTCGTCCCGGAAACAGCGCGCGATCTGCACGTAGCGCTCGAAACCGGAGACCATCAAGATCTGCTTGAAGATCTGGGGCGACTGCGGCAGGGCGTAGAAACTGCCCGGGTGCACCCTGCTCGGGACCAGGTAGTCGCGGGCTCCTTCGGGCGTCGAGCGCGTCAGGATCGGCGTCTCGACGTGGACGAAACGGTGCTCGTTGAAGTAGTTCAGGATCTCGAGCGTGATCCGGTCGCGCAAGATCAAGTTGCGCTGCAGGTCGTTCCGACGCAGATCCAGGTAGCGGTAACGCAGCCTGGTTTCCTCGGCGACCTCCTCCACCGGGGTGTCGGGCAGGAACGGCAGCGGCTCCGCCCGTGCCAGCACTTCGGCGCGCTCCGCGATCACCTCGATCTCGCCGGTGGCCATTTCCGAATTGACCGCCTCGGGTTCGCGAGCGGCCACCTCTCCTTCGACCTCGACCACCCACTCCAGTCGCACCGACTCGAGCGCCGCAGCCGCTTCCGGATGATCTTCGGGACGCACCACGACCTGGACCACTCCCGAACGGTCGCGTACCTGCAAGAAAGTCAGTCCGCCCAGGTCGCGCCGCCGGTGGACCCAACCTTGAAGTTTGACCCGCTCGCCGGCGCTGCCGGCGGCGAGCGTTCCCGCTCCGGTTCGTATCACTCGTCGCTCCCAGATTGGCGTTTCCCAAGCTCGGCCGGCAGGTCCGCCCGTTTCACGAACCACTGTTCGCCGGCTCGCAGATCGCGGCAGGCTACACCGTCGCGGGCGAGCTCGTCCTCACCCAGAAGAAGCGCGAACCGCGCGCCCGCACGGTCGGCCCGCTTGAGTGCCGCCTTCATGCGGCCGACTCCGAAGTCGACCACTGCCGCGATTCCGTATCCGCGCAGATCGTTGGCGAGCTTCATCGCCCTGGTGACCGGCACCGGATCGATGGTCACGATGCGCACCGGGGCCACGGGCGCCGAAGACGCGCGAAACGACTCGGACAGGCTCTCGACCAGGCGATCCTGTCCAATCGCGAACCCGATGCCGGGCAGGTCCGGCCCGCCGAGATCGGCGAGCAGATTGTCGTAGCGGCCGCCACCGACGATCGCGTTCTGGGCTCCCAGGCTCTCGGACACGATCTCGAAAACCGTCCGGGTGTAGTAGTCGAGGCCGCGAACCAGTCCTGGATCCACCCGGTAGCCGACTCCGAGGCCGTCGAGCGCCGCGAGGAAGCCGTCGAAGTGCCCGCGGCTCTCCGCCGTCAGAGAGTCCTCGAGCCTGGGAGCATCGGCGAGAAGCTCGCGTTCCTCGGGAATCTTGGTGTCGAGTATGCGCAGAGGATTTCGCGCCAGCCGCTCGCGGCTGTCCGCTCCGAACCGGCTAGCGAACGGCTCGAGGTACGTGACCAGCGTCTTCCGGTACGCGTCCCGTGAAGCCTCGTCGCCGACCGTATGGACCAGGACCGTGAGATCGCGGAATCCGAGCGCCTCGAGAAAGTCGACCAGCATCTTGACCAACTCGGCGTCCGAAGCCGGACCGGCATCGCCGAGCAGCTCGGCGCCGATTTGGCGAAACTCACGGTAGCGACCCTTCTGCGGTCGCTCGTACCGGAAATGTGGGCCGATGTAGAAGAGCTTGACCGGTAGCGGCAGCTCCCCCATTCGGTGGTCGACGAAGGCTCGCGCCACCGAGGCCGTGCTCTCCGGTCGCAGCGTCAGGCTCCGGCCCTTGCGATCGTCGAAGGAGAACATCTCCTTGCCGACGATGTCGGTGGTCTCGCCGACGCTGCGCACAAAGAGCTCGGTGTGCTCCAGAACCGGGGTTCGAATCTCACCGTAGCCGTAGAGCCCGAAGACCCGGCGTGCGATGTCTTCGACTCGCACCCAGAGGTCGGTCTCCGGCGGCAGCAGATCGCGGGTGCCCTTGACGTTAGGCACTGAGCCACTCCTCTTTCTCGTAGGTCTCCTTGAGATCGGCGTAGCGGGCTGCGATGGCTCGAATCTTCTCCGACTCCTCCGGGCGCAGATCGCGAACCGCTTTCGCCGGCAGACCAAGCGCCAGCGTGCCCGCGGGAATGCGAGTGCCGGGCGCCACCACCGCACCGGCGCCGACCTGGGCTCCGGCCTCGACGGTGGCGCCATCCAGAACCCGAGCGCCGATCCCGATCAGCGCCCGGTCCTGGATCACGCAGCCGTGAAGAACCGCGGCATGCCCGATGACGACATCGTCCCCGATGCTCAGATCATGAGTCCGATGGCTGACGTGCAGCACCGCGCCATCCTGCACGTTGGTGCGCGCGCCGATCCGAATCCGATGCACGTCGCCCCGGGTGACCGAATGGAACCAGAACGAGCTGTCTTCGCCCACCGCGACGTCGCCGATCACCCAGGCGCTGGGAGCGACAAACACCCCGGGCTCGATCCGTGGCTCAACTCCGCGGTACGGGACGATCGGCATTTCTGAAATGAGAAACGGGAGGGCGGTTCAGGCGCGAGAAGTCTAGCAGGGCGCGCGGAGGGCGCAACCTGGGCGGCGACCGACGACGGGCTCCCATTCTTCGGTCCCGCCCGACGGCGCCGAATGGGTATCCTGTCCCCGCCATGCACCTCCTGCGCGTCGATGTCGTCATTCCGGCCTTCAACGAGGAGGACTCGCTCCCGCTGGTGCTCCGCGCGATTCCCCGAGAGGCGGTCGAGCGCGTGATCGTGGTCGACAACGCCTCGACCGATCGAACGGCCGAGGTCGCTCGGGCCAACGGCGCGCTGGTCGTCGCAGAGCGGCGGTCCGGGTACGGCAGCGCCTGCCTCGCCGGC
>CALZIK010000123.1 GCA_945787635.1 Thermoanaerobaculia bacterium
CGCGCTCGGCGGCGGTCGTCGCGCGCCCGAGGGTGCGTCGCGGGCGGAGGCGTCGGCCGTGGCTCCGTTACCAGTCTCGGTGCCCTCAGCGATCACGCCTGGGTCGGGCGGCGCGGCCTCGGGTCGCCAGCTCTCTTCCTCGAGATCGCGGGCCGCCATGGCCGGTTCTTCGGAGGGCTCGGGAGCGGGCTCCATTTCAGGCGCTTCCGCGGGATCCCGGGGCTCAGGCGCCGGCGCCGGCATCCCGGGAGGCTCCGGCGGTGCCTCGGAGCGTGGCGAGGCGCAGCCCAGGCAAAGGGCGGCCAGCAGGAGTAGTCGAATCAGGACTCTGGACATCCTCGAATCCCCCAAAGCTCGGGTTTTGTGCAACGACGAGCGGGTTTCCGCAAGGCTATCCGCCCGAGGGAGGGGTGTCAAAAGCCTGCAGCCCGATGATCTACGTCCCGTCATGCAACGAGACTCTCTCGCCCTTTCCTTACCTTTGGGAAGAGGCGTCAGTGTAGGCGATCAGCGTCCGCGCCCTCGCGCCAACCGTCGGGCTACGCCGGGAACCAGCAGATACAGGGTGAGCGGAAGGGTCGCGACGAGCGGGCCCCTGCGGACCAGGGCACGAAACTCGGGAACCAAGAACTCTCCAGGCCATGAGATCTTCTGCCACCTGGTGGGGCCTGTGGTTTGCCACCCGCTGGGGTGGTGCAGTCGCTTGCGATCTCGGGCTAGGGTGGCCGCATTGGGCTTCTCGGAAAGGGGGATGTCGTGATGCCAGGAGTCGAGTATTGGGCCTGGCGGGCCGGAACGTCGGGTTTCGTCGTTGTCGCGATGCTGGTGTCGCTTGTCGCAGCGGCGAGTGCCACGACCTACGTGCCGATCAGCGATGATGCGCTGTACGAGCAGGCGGAGGTGATCGCCGAGCTCGTGATTCTGGGTCGATTGCCGGCCGTTGCCGGCCGGCCGCCGACGACCGAGTACCACGCGATCGTCGACAACGTCATCAAGGGCGATCTCGAGTCGAGCTCGATCGTGGTGGCCTCGCCGGGGGGCGAAGCCGGCGATGGTCGGGAGCTCGTCGTGGTCGGTGCCCCACGATTCGATCGGGGGGAGCGCGTGCTGGCATTTCTGCAAAGAGATCCCAGCGGTTCCTACGGCTTCGTGCATCTCGGGCTCGGGGTGTTTTCGAAGGTGGGGGGCGGCCGTCGCGCGCTGGCGGTCCGGCGAGCGGGCGGCGCCCGTCTCGTGGATCTCGGCCTCGAGCCGACACTCGAGCTCGTGCGCAGCTATCCTCGCTTCGTGCGATGGCTCGAGCGACGCGCCGAGGGTCGGCGGTCGGCGGGGGACTATCGTCACGCCAGAGCTCGAACGTTCGCGGCGCCCTACCGGTTGGTCGAGATCGCGGGCAAAAACGTTCGTTGGTTCGAGTTTGACATCGACAAAAGCGTCAACTGGAGCATTCGCAACACTGAGTCTTCGGACTCTCAGATCTACTTCGTCGATGCTCTCAACGTCTGGAGCCGAGCTCCGGTATCCCTGCGCCTGGTGAGCGGGACCAGCAGCACCGCCGGACTTCTGCGCAATGACAATGTCAACGCGATCATCTTCGGCGACCCGAACGGCACCGTGCCGGGGACTTTCATCTGCCCGGACGGCGGCCTCGTGGCTATCTCCGGGTTCTGGTTCTCCGACGCCGGTGGCCAGTACATGGGTCGGCAGTTTCGACGGATCCAAGAGGCCGACATCGTGATCAACGACGGCGCGGACTGCATTCTCAACAACAACCCCAGGAGTTCGGCCGAGCTCTTCACCCGCCAGCTCGGGTTCTCTCTGGGGATAAATTTTTCCAACGTGGCGAGCGCCACCATGAGCCCCGCGATGCACAACGACGGCCGCGGCGCGTTTCTTACGCCGGACGACATCGCCGCCCTCGAGTACCTCTACGGCACGGGGACGTCGAGCGACCCTGAAGAGCCCGATCCGGAGCCCGAGCCCGATCGCGTCCAGGCGCCCAGCAACCTGAAGGTCACGACACCGAAGGCGAGAGTCGTGCGGCTGCGGTGGAAGGACAACTCGAAGGACGAGACGCGATTCGAGATCTGGCGGCGTATCGGGGGCAAGAAGTGGAAACTCTGGCAGACCAAGCCAGCCAATACGCGGTCCATGAAGTCCGGCGACGCGAGGCCGAGCGTGACCTACACGTTCCGGGTGCGCGCTCAGAAGGGCAACCTGTATTCCGAGTTCTCCAACGAGGTCACGGTGACCATGCCCTCGGGCAAGCTCGCGCCCCCCGAGAAGCTCGCGGTCGAGACCACGTCGGCGACTACGGGCTTTCTGACCTGGGAGGATCGCACCAAGGGCGAGAAGCTCTTCCAAATCGAGCGACGCGAGAGCGATGGCGAATGGAGCCTCTGGAGCACGGCCGAGGCCAACGCCACCTCGCAGGGATTCGACGACGGCATCGCCGGCGCGACCTACAGCTTTCGGATTCGGGCCAAGAAAGGCTCGAAGGTCTCCGACTGGTCGAACGAAGCGATGGTGACGATGCCGTCGAGTTAACTCGCGAGAAAGGGGACAGGCACCTGGCGCCACCTTCAGGTGCTAGCTGACCCATGCTGTGCACTCGGGGACTCAGCTCAGCCAGCTAGAGGGGTGCCAGAGGATTCTGCCCGAGAAGGGCGCGAGGCTTGGAAGCACTCGCGTTTCAGAGGCCCCCTCAGAAGAGGTGCGGGTCCGTCCCGCTTGCACACTCGCCGAGATAGGCTTGCCCTAGTGACCACGCTCGCGATCGACATCTGGTCCGATATTGCCTGTCCCTGGTGCTGGATTGGCAAGCGGCGCCTGGAGGCCGCTATCGATTCCTTCGAGGGCGATGTGACGCTCGTCTGGCGGGCGTTCGAGCTCGACCCGAGCGCCTCGACGGAAGCGCCGGAGCAGGTTGACTACGCTCGACGGCTGGCCGCTAAGTATCGTACGACCCAGGACGGAGCTCAGGCGATGATCGACCGGATGGTCGCGGTTGGCCGCTCGGTCGGGCTCGAGCTACGGTTCGACCGCTTGCGCCCGACCAACACGTTCTCCGCGCACCGCCTGCTGGCCTGGGCCGCCCGGTTCGGGCGCCAGACGGACCTCAAGGAGCGACTGTTCGCAGCCTACCTGTTCGAGGGACTGGCCATCTCGGAGCACGACGTTCTGACGGAGCTCGCTGAGAAAGCAGGCCTCGACTCCAAGGGCGCCAGAGCGGTGCTCGAAAGCGACGCCCACGCCGAGGAGGTGCGCGAGGACCAAGGCCAGGCGACCCGGCTCGGCATCAGCGGTGTGCCTTTCTTCGTGTTCGACAACCGCTACGCTGTCTCCGGAGCCCAGCCGGTGGAAGAGGTTTTGACCGCGATGAGGCAGGCCGTCGGCGAGGCGCTTTGAGGCAGTAGCTCGCCTGGGGGACACACTCGCCGACGATGATGTCGGACATCCACAGGGAGCCGTGGCGAATCCGCGTGGTCGCGTCATGCGCCCAGCTTTGCCTGCTGTGGACGTGACGCGTCCCTGGGACTCAAACAGCGAATCCTCGATCCCTGCGGCGCAGATCACAGCCAGCCGAGCTCGCGCTCCGCGACCCTGGCGATCATTAGCCCGAAGCGCGGTGACTCCCACAGCGCCGAACGGCCTTTAGGGGAAAGACGTTGACTCTGCGCTTCATGTGAGGTTCCTCCTTGGGGCCAACATCAAAGAGCAACGCCCATGCCATTGAAAAAGGTTCGACTCTGCCTGAAAAAAGCGACTTTGAAAGGCCGGCCGCCCGACCCAAGCAGGAAGAAGATTCCGCGATCCAGAGGTTTCTGGGAGAGGTGCCACCCGCTTCCTGGGAAATATTAAGGACAACCTTGCGGTTGGGGTATCGTTGTCCGAACTGATCGATCGGGTACGGCGCGGGTCGTGCGTCACGGGTCTGCGCCCTTCCTTCGGCCGAAGGAGGCTCTCATGCGTAGGTCCGCCGCATTCACGCTCGTTTTCCTGGGTTTCTGCTCTGTGGCGTGGGGGGCCGAACGGCTCGTGCCCGCGTCGAGCGCAAACGCGTACGAGTACCAGCTCGTTCGCTTCTATCACGGTGACTTCGAGGACAACGCGGCCTTCGAAGCGTGGCTCAACGACTTCGGCAGAAAGGGATGGTTCTCGATTTTTCATTTCGGGGGCGCGAATCCGCGGAACGATCAGCGGCTTCTGATGCGCCCGGTGGGGGAACCACCGCTCGAGGTCGAATTCGACATCAAGCAGAACGAGAAGGCCTTTTCCAGCAATGTGCAAGTGTGGGTCCGGGAATTCAGCCGGCTGGGCAAGCGGGGAAAGATCCCGGTCGCGCAGTTCACCCAGGGTGGCAAGACCTATGCGGTGACCGAAGCCCACACTCTCGATGATGAGCTGCGCACATGGGAATTGAAGAGACGGTTCGCCGGCAGGCGGCACGAGTTGCGACTCGCACGGCTCAAACGAGCACTCAAGAAACAGGCCGAAGACGGCTTCGTGCCGCTGGCGATCGGGTTCGTGGATCGGTCTCCCCAGGCGAACCGCTACGTCGTAGGGCTGAAGGAGACGACGGCGGACATGGAGAAGGAGGTCGAACTCAAGTTCGGGGAGGCCAACCTCGCGACGACTCCGAGTGAGTGGACGAAGCTCATCAACAAGAGAGCCAAGAATGGCTATCAGCTGGTCGAGGTCGAACTGTCCGACAACACGGGCACCAACTTCATCGTGATTTTCGCGCGGGTCGAGATTGACGAGGAGTTCACGCGCCGAAAGTGCGTCGTCGAACCGATTCTTCTGGGCGATTTGAACCGGACGGTGGAGCGCTTGAACGTTCGGGGAGCCGCCGGGTACGAGAAGATCCTCGAGACTTTCGCCGGCGGGGTGAACTCGTTTCAGTTCGTACTGTGTAGGGACGAGTAGGACGGCTCTAGCCTGTGGCTGTGGTTCGGGTGGCGCAGACCCGAACCAGGCTGGCGTGCTAAGTTTTTGATCGGAGCCCAACCGATGAAATCCTGCCCCTTTTGCGCCGAGCAGATCCAGGACGAGGCGATCAAGTGTCGCTACTGTGGGGAGTTTCTCGACGGCCGGCGGCGGGTCAACGCTGGTTTCGCCGGCTACGAGTACCGCTCCGAGACGCGGATCGCCGGGTGGCCGCTGGTCCATATCGCTCAGGGCGTGGACCCGGAAACCGGGCGCCCGCGGGTGGCTCGAGGGATCATCGCCGTCGGCAACGTGGCTCTCGGAGTCTTTGCCGTCGGAGGTGTGGCTGCCGGCGTGGTCTCTCTGGGAGGCATCTCGCTCGGCCTGCTTGCTCTCGGCGGTGTGGCATTGGGAGGTGTTGCCGCGGGTGGTCTCGCCGTCGCTACCTTCCTGGCACTGGGTGGCGCCGCGATTTCGCTCAAGTACGCAATCGGCGGCTTGGCGATCGCGCCTCACACCATCGGGCCCGACGGGATCGATCCGGAGCTGCGTGAGCTGCTGGGGAAGTGGCTTACATTTCTGGCGCGAGTTCGCTAGTTCCCGATCTGAAGCGCGGCCCTCTGTGCGCGGCGTGGCCCAAGTGCTCCGAGTGCACTGCCCCGAATCACGCCGGGCCGTGCTCAGACCTGCCAGAGGCCGTGGTGCACGCCGCCCTGGATGAAGATCGCGAACTTGCCGTGGCCGGGGATCTCCATCGGGGGGTGGGCAATCTCGGCGCCCGCGGCATTGGCCGCTTTCGCCGCGGCCTCGACGTCGTCGACCAGCAGGTAGGGCCTGACCACCGGTGTCTCGGACTGGTGCATCGGCGCGCGGACGCCGACCAGCCCGCCGTTGGCGAGCGCCGCGGTGCGCGCGCCCCCGAGCCCG
>CALZIK010000124.1 GCA_945787635.1 Thermoanaerobaculia bacterium
CCTGGCGATGGCCGGCGGAGCGGGTGCGCCCGCGGGCCCTGGCCCAGCGGCCGTTGCCATCCATGATGATCCCCACGTGCAGGCCTCGCGGTTCTGGTTTAGTTCTTTGCATTGCAAAGTGTCCTCCGAAAAAAAAGGGTCACTCCCCCCGGGTGGCATGAATGATCGCTTCCATATGCTCGAGATAGCGCTCGAGGCTCCGCCGGCCTTTGGCGGTGATCCGGTATTCGGTTTTCGGCGTCCGGCCGACGAAGCTCTTCTTGCAGTTGAGATATCCGGCGTCTTCGAGCTTGCGGGCGTGAACGCTCAGGTTGCCGTCGCTGGTCTCGAGCAGATCCTTGAGCTGGGAAAAGCTCATCGAGCTGTTGACCGCGAGCGCGCTCAGAATCCCGAGGCGGACGCGCTCGTAGACCAGGCGGTCGAACTCGCGGGCGCTCGAGTCGGCAAGATAGCCGGCCACGGTTGCCAAGCGGCGTTTTCTGGACGGCACCGGCGTCGAGCCGGTTTTCGGGTCGGGCCTAGCCACCGTGTCTCCGGGCGATCATCAGGCCGAAGCCGATGTGCAGACCGCCGAAGCCGGCGGCCAGCAGGTAGTTGGCCCAGCCCGGAGAGGCAAACAGAGCCACCGCGCCGAGCAGGATGAACCCGACTCCCATGACCGGCACCGGCCGAACCGAAAATGCACCGCCGGAGACCACGGCCACGCCATAGAGCAGAAGCCAGGTCCCGGGAACCAGCTCGGCCCGGCCGAACTCGAGGAGCGCGAGGGTCATCAAGGCCGCGGCCAGGAGCGCCGGGCTCAGGTTGAGCAGGAATCGCCGGCCGACGCCGCTGGCGATCGTCTCGCCGAGGGCACGGGCCTTCCGGCGCAAGCTCCACCCGCCGATCACGGCCGCGATCACCGCGTCCCACACCCAGGTTCGCAGCCAGTACTCGGGGGAGTTGTGCACGGCGACGGCAGCGACCAGGGCCGTAACACCCATCGCCACGCCGCCCCACCCCGGGACCGAGGTGAACGACCCTGACGATTCCATCGCTGAGCGGATATAGGCTAAGTGGTCAAGAGCGCGGTCGCTGAGGGCAACCGGCGGTGGCACGGCGTCTGCGGTGGAGCCGTTCATCTCGGCGACCCTACGTTCTTCTTGTGTTTCTGTCAAGTACTTTGCGGTTCAGAGTAATCGAGACTATTGCCACCGGAAGATCTTGAGCGCGACGAGGAAGCTCACGACACCCCAGATCGTCAGAACCAGGATCGGTTGCCAGACGGCGGCAAGGGAGCTGCCCTCGTTCATGATCGCGCGCATCGCGTCGTTGAGAGCGGTCAAGGGCAGGAGGCGAATCGCCGGCTGGACCACCTCGGGGAATCGCTGGTAGGAGAAAAAGCTGCCGGAAAGCACCCACATGGGCAGCATCACGAAGTTCATGAGGCCCGACGCGGCCTCGATCGAGGTGGGCCGGGAGCCGACCAGAAGCGCCAGGCCGGTGAAGCAGGCGGCGCCGAGAATCGCGATCACGACCACGCTGGCAAGCGAGCCAGCCACGCCGACGTCGAAGACGAACCAGCCGAACAGAAGCAGCGCCGTCAGCTCGAGCGACAGGTACACCAGCCGCGCCAGAACCATGGCGAAGAGGTAGTGAGCTCGTCGCATCGGTGTGGCCGCCAGCCGTTTCAAGAGCTTGCGGACCCGCGCCATGACCAGAACGAAGCCCAGGCCCCACATGCTGCTGCCCATGATGTTGAGACCGATGAGACCCGGCAGGAGAAAATCGACGTAGCGCGACCCCCGCTCGGTGACCTCGAGATCCTCGGTCGCGAGGGCTTCGCGGCGCCCGAGCGCGGTCTGCAGGGCATCGTTGAGCGCCAGCCGCGCGCCGTAGCCGCGCGGTTGGGTGGGATCGTAGAGATAGCGGAGGCCGCGAAGATTCGGCGTCTCGGAATCCTCGGATTCGAGCTCGACCACGACGTCTACTTTGCCGGCCTTGAGAGCCGAGCGGGCCTCCTCGGCGCTCGCGAACGAGATCTCGATCGTCGGCTCGTCTTCGAGGGTCCGCCGGACGTCGGCCGCCAGAGTCTCGCCGGCCACGATCGCCCCACGGAAGCTCTCCGGGGGCTTAGTGCGAAACGCGACGCCCAGGGCGACCGCCAGGAGGATCGGAAAGCCGAACACCCAGAACAGCGATCCGGGCTCGCGCACGAATGAGACGATGCGCGCCCGGGTCAGCTCGACGAGGGGAGAAAACGAAGAGCGATCAGCCATCTCTCAAGCCCCTTCCGGTCAGCCGAACGAACACGTCCTCGAGAGTCGGCTGGTGCGTGCGCAGCTCGGCGACCTCTACGGCGCTGGTCTCGAGCTGCTCGAGAACCGCGGGCAGGGCAAGTGCGATGTTGCTCACCGAAAGCACGTAGGAGCCGTCCCGCCGGGTCGCGCCGGTGACGCCGGGCAGCCGGGAGAGACGTCCGCTTCGATCGTCGCTCTCGCGCTCGTCGCCCTCTCGATCGTCAGTGGTGCGAAACTCGAGAATCTGCTCGGCTCCGATCGAGGCGACGAGGTTGCGGGGTGTCTCCTCCGCGATCACCTTGCCGTGATCGATGATCGCGACCCGGTCGCAGAGCTGAGTGGCCTCTTCCATGTAGTGGGTCGTGAGCACGACGGTTCCGCCGCCGTCGCGGAAGCCCTGGACGATCTCCCAGACCTTGAGCCGAGCCTGGGGATCGAGGCCGGTGGTGGGCTCGTCCAGAAACAGCAGCTCGGGGCGTCCGACCAGGGCTGTCGCCAGCGACAGCCGCTGCTTCTGGCCGCCGGAGAGCTTTTCGTAGCGGGCGTCGGCCTTGTCTTCGAGCGCGACCAGGCCGATCACCTCATCGAGCTCCCGCCCGGCGCCGTAGAAACTCCGAAACAGCCGAACGATTTCCCGGACCGTGAGCTTGGGCGGCAGCAGGCTCTCCTGCAGTTGTATGCCGATGCGGCCACGCAGCTCGTTGTCGGATCGGCCGCCCCAGGCGCGGCCCAGAATCTCGACCGAGCCCGAGTCGGACGGGGTCAGACCCTCGAGGATCTCGACGGTGGTGGTCTTGCCCGCGCCGTTCGGGCCGAGCAGGCCGAAGCAGATGCCCCGCGCAACGTCCAGGTCGACGCCGTCCACGGCGACGACGTCCGGATAGCTCTTTTTGAGGTTCCGGCACTGGACCGCGGGCGGCACCGTCTACTCTCGATTCGCGAGCTCGGGCGAAAACGCCGGGAAACACACGGCGTAATACTCGGCTTCTTCGTCGAAGGGGTTGCCGAAGTGGACCCGGACGCCGGCAGGAGTCCAGATGGCCTCACCTCGGGCCACGTCGACGCGGTCGCCATCGACCTCGACCCGGACCCGACCGCGCATAA
>CALZIK010000125.1 GCA_945787635.1 Thermoanaerobaculia bacterium
CGACGAGCGCGCCCGGATCGTCCTGCGGCCCGACCAGGCCGAGGCGGCCGGGCAGCTGACCCGCGCGCTGACGCGGGGCGAGTTCAGCCCGTTTCTTCTGCACGGGATGACCGGAAGCGGCAAGACCGAGGTCTATCTGCGGGCCGTCGAGGCGGTCCTCGGCGGGACCGGCTCAGCGATCCTGCTGGTGCCAGAGATCGCCCTGGTGCCGGTGCTGGCGCAGGAGCTGCGCGGGAGGTTCGGGCGCAGCGCGGCGATCCTGCACTCGGGCTTGAGCTCGCCCGAACGCCAGCAGGAGTGGCAGCGTATTCGAAGCGGGGAAGCGCGGCTGGTGCTCGGCCCGCGGTCGGCTGTCCTGGCCCCGGTCCGAAACCTCGAGCTGGTGATCGTGGACGAGGAGCACGACAGCGCCTACAAGCAGGGGACGACTCCTCGCTACAACGCGCGGGACATCGCCCTCTGGCGCGGGCGCGAGGCCGGAGCGACCGTGGCTCTGGTCTCGGCGACACCCAGCCTCGAGAGTCGCCTGAATGTGGATCGCGAGCGGCTGGCGCCGCTGGTGTTGACCGAACGGGTTGGCCTGGGTCGGCTCCCGGAGAGCGTTCTCGTGGATTTGCGAGACAGCGGCGGGTCGCGGCGCCCGGGCACGGTCGAGTTCTCGGCGCGGCTGATCTCCGAGATGGAGGAGGCGTTCGCCGCAGGTGACCAGGTCATCCTACTGCGCAATCGCCGTGGATACTCACCGGTGCTGCTGTGCCGGGCCTGCGGCGAGGACCTGCGCTGCGAGGAGTGCGGGCTGCCTCGGACGTTTCACAAGCGCTTCGGTGAGTTGCGCTGCCATTACTGCGGCTCGCATCGGCCGGCACCGCTGGCCTGCCCGACGTGCAAGGAGGAGGCCCTGGAACCGGTCGGTACCGGCACCGAGCGGGTGGAGGAGGATTTTCAGGAGCGCTTTCCCGACGTCAGCGTGGCGGTGCTCGACCGGGACACCGGCCAGCGACGCGGCGGTGTGGCCGGCGTGCTCGACCGCTTCGGGCGCGGCGAGACCCAGGCGCTCATCGGTACCCAGATGGTGGCGAAGGGCCATCACTTTCCGGGCGTCGCGCTGGCCGCGGTGCTTCAGGCCGACGCCTACCTGAGCTTCCCCGACTTTCGGGCCGTCGAAAGGACCTACAACCTGCTCATCCAACTCGGCGGGCGCGCCGGGCGCGGCGAGCGCCCGGGCAAGTTCCTGATCCAGACCTACCACCCGGATCACTACGCGATTCGAGCGGCGCTGGCGCACGACGACCGCGCCTTCGCCGAAGAGGAGATGCGCTTTCGCAGGATCTTCCACTACCCGCCCTACACGCGCATGATCCAGCTGATGATTCGGGATAGGAACCGCGACCGGGGAGCGGCCACCGCGGAGAGGCTCGCTCACGAGCTGGGGCGCCGTGCGCCCGTCGGGTTTGGCGCCGGCGCAGGTGTCGGCGGCCGCGATCCGCGGGAGATCCGGATCATGGGACCCGCGCCGGCGGCATTCGAGCGTCTGCGCGGCAAGTGGCGGTTCCAGATCCTTGTCCGCGGACCGTCCGCCCAGGGCGTCCGGCGGCTGGTCAAGGCCGCACTTCCCGAACGGCCGGCCAGCGAGATCGTCGTGGACGTCGATCCGATGGAGCTCCTCTAGCCGCCCTCAGGAATGTTTGTTGGAATCCGGGGGGCGTGCTAGCTTGACGGCCCGTTATGCGCCCGAGCGAAGTCCCGTTCGAAGCCCCACTCACCGATCTGCGCCGCCGGATCGAAGAGTTGGAGAGCTATCCCGAGGGATCGGGACGCAGCAAGGAGATCGCTCGCCTGAAGGAAAAACTCGAACGGGACACGGTCGAGGTCTACGGCAATCTGACTCGCTGGGAGAGGACCCTCGTCGCACGGCACTCCGATCGGCCCCATACGCTCGACTATGTCGAGCACCTGATGAGCGACTGGATCGAGATCCACGGAGATCGAGCCTACGCGGACGACCCCGCGATCGTCGCTGGAATCGCCAGCTTCATGGGGCGGCCGGTCGCGATTGTCGGGCACGAGAAGGGCCGGGGCACCAAGGAGCGCATCGAACGCAACTTCGGCCAGGCCAGGCCGGAGGGATACCGCAAGGCTCTGCGACTGTTGAAGCTCGCGGAGAGGTTCAAGATGCCAGTTCTCTGCCTGGTGGACACTCCCGGCGCCTACCCCGGGCTCGGGGCCGAGCAACGCGGACAGGCCGAAGCCATCGCCCGGAACCTACTCGAAATGGCGACCCTGCGAACACCCATCGTCGTGACCATCACCGGAGAAGGCGGGAGCGGTGGCGCGCTGGGCATTGCGATGGGAGACCGGGTCTTCATGCTCGAGTACTCGGTGTACTCGGTGATATCTCCAGAGGGCTGCGCCGCCATCCTCTGGAAGGACCAGGACAAAAAGGAGGTCGCCGCCGACGCCCTCCGGTTGACCGCGCCCGACATCTTCGAGCTGGGCGTGGTCGATGCCGTGATTCCCGAGCCCGCGGGCGGCGCGCACGCCAACCGCAGCGAGACTATTCAGAATGTCGGCGGCACGATCGCCGCGGCGCTGGCCGAGGTCGAGGCCCTGCCGATCGACAAACTCTTGGACCAGCGGTACCGGCGCTTTCGGAAGCTCGGTTTCCTGATCGAAGGCTGACCGCCGTGAGCCAGAGCGAGACCCGCCGACCGGCTCGCGCGAAGAGCCGAGGGCGAAGGCGCTAGTGGACGTCCCCGTCGCGATCTGGAAGTCGGCACCCGAGCCGAGCCTCGAGCCCCTCGTCACCATCGGTTCGGACGGGAGGACCGGCGACTCCATCGGGAGTCGACTCGCGCGCCTCCTGGCCCGGCGCGGGGTCAATGAGCCCGACCAAGTGCGTCGCTATCTCGAGCCGTCGCTCGACGATCTTCACGACCCGAGTCTCCTTGCCGGGATGGACCAGGCGCTCGCCCGGCTGCTCGACGCTCGTGCGCGCTCCCAGACCGTCTCGATCGTCGGCGACTACGACGTCGACGGCGTCTCGGCGACCGCCATGTTGCTCGCGGTCTTTGGAGCGACCGGTCTCGAGGCCGAGTCCATCCTGCCGCATCGCATGGCCGAGGGCTACGGCTTTCAGACCGTGCATGTGGAGCGGGCCGCCGCCTCGGGCTCGAAGGTCATCGTGACCGCCGATTGCGGCGCGCGCTCGATCGAGGCCGCGAAGGCTGCCGTCGATCGGGGCATCTCGGTCATCATCACGGATCATCACATTCCCGGGCCGGCTCACGACCCGAGGGTGATCCAGATCAATCCGCAGCAAGAGCGGTGCGGCTACCCGTACAAGGAGCTTTCCGGCGCAGGGCTCGCTTTCAAGCTGGCCGGAGCCTTCGCCGAGGCCGCCGGCCGCCCGGTCGATCCGACTTTGCTTCTGCGGGTCGCCTGCCTGGGAACGATCGCCGATCTGGTGCCGCTGACCGGGGAGAACCGAGCCATCGCCGCGCTCGGCTTGCGCGCTCTCGAATCGACGCGCTCCGCCGGCCTCAAGGCGCTCATCCAGGTCTCCGGGGTCCGCCCGCCGATCGACGCGGCCGACGTCGGCTACCGACTCGGTCCGCGGATCAACGCGGCCGGGAGAATGGACAGTCCCGAGCCAGCGCTCGAGCTGCTGCTGGCGCGCGACCCGGTTCGTGCCAAACAACTCGCGGAAACCTTGAACCGTTGGAACGAGGAGCGCCAGCGCGCGGAGCTCGATGTGATGGAGAAGGCCCGCGAGCGTTTCCTCGAGCCCGGTGCCGGCGACCCGCGTTTCCTGATGGCCTGGGACGAATCCTGGCATCAGGGTGTTCTCGGCATCGCCGCCGGGCGGCTGGCGCGCGAGTTTCACCGGCCGGCCGTTCTCCTCAGCGTGCGCGACGAGACGGCAGTGGGCTCCGGTCGGAGCGTACGCGGCATCCATCTCCACGACTTTCTGTCGCGATTCGAGGATCGCTTTCTGCGCTTCGGCGGCCACTCGCAGGCGATCGGAATCTCGATCGAAGCCGGACGACTGGAAGAGGTCCGGCGAGAGCTGGTGAGCGCGGCCCGCGATTGGGACGCCGAGCTTCTGGTGCCGAGCTACGAGTACGAAGAGCACCTCGCCGCCGAGGAGGTAACCCTCGAGCTGGTCGGCCAGCTCGCTCGGCTCGAGCCATTCGGCATGGCCAATCGCCGGCCGCTCTTTCGGCTGGGTCCGTTCAGCCTGGCGACCGCGCCACGGGCATTCGGCAAGAATCACCTAGGCCTTCGGGGCCGCGCCGAGTCGGGCGCCCTGGTGGACATGGTCGCCTGGGGTGGGGGCGAGCAAGCCGATCTGTTCGCGCGGCCGTTCGAGATCCTCGCGCATCTGAGCGTCGATACCTATCTCGGCCGCGCCTCGGCCGAAGTTGTGCATGCCAGGGCGGCTGCGCCTCGGACCGACACCCGGCCCGAGGCCGTAGAATGACCCGATGAGTGGCTCGGTCAAATACCGCCCCGTGGTGCTGATCCGGCGCGTCCTTCTGGGCGCGCTCGCGCTGTTTCTGGGCGTGGTGGTCGCGCAGTTCGTCTACAACCGCATCGGCGCGGGCGAAGGGCCCGAAGCCGCTAGGGAAACCGAGCTCGATTCCCGCCTCGCCGACATCATTCTCTCGGGAAAGGGTTTCGACTACGAGGTCACCGACGGCGCGGAGCGCCTCTTCCACATTCGGGCCGACCGGATCCTGGCCGATCGGGAGAACGTGATGACGCTGCGCGGCATCCAGCTGACCATGGAGCGCAAGGACGGGAGCGCGTACACGCTCGCCGCCGAGAACGGCAGGTACCACACCGAAACGAACACCGCGGAGGTCGAGGGAGGCGTGGTCTTCAGCGGCGCGGACGGAATCGAGCTGCGCGGCGAACGTTTCGAGCTGGTGCGCAAGGGCACGGTGGTAAAGAGTCGGTCGCCGGTCGAGTTCTCGGTCGAGAATCGGCTGAGCGGCGAAGCCTCGGTCCTCGAAGCGTACCTCAAAAAAGACCGGTTCCAGCTGAGCGGGAAAGTGCGGATCTTCGGCACCGGCAGCCTGAGCCTTTCGGCCAAGCGAATCCTGTACGAAAAGAGAAGCGAGCAGATCCACGCCGAGGGAGGCGTCGTCCTCGACCGCGGCCGCGACCGCCTGGCCAGCGAGCGCATCGCGGTGACCCTCGACGAGAGCGGCAACGCGAGCTTCGTGCGCGCCCGCTGGGGCGTGATCGGCACGCTGGTGTCAGACGACCCCAGGGGGTTCGAGCGGCGCGTCGAGTTCACCGGCGACGAGGTCTCCCTCGCCTATGAAAGCGGCCGTAGCGAGCCCAGGCTAGCGGAGATCGTCGGCACCGCTCGCATCCCCGCCCGCTTCGAGCAGACCGACGACACCGGTCTAGTCAGGCGGTTCGTGACCGATCGCGTCGAGGCGCGTTTCCAGGACGGACAGGTGCGCCAGGCGTCGACCGGAGGTCCGGTCATCGTTTTCGAGTTTCTGCGCTTCGACGCCGAAAACGAGATCGGCCGCGCGTGCGGCGACTCGGCGACCGCCAGCTTCGGTCCACTCGGCGCGCTGGTCGAGCTCGTGTTGGATCAAAACGTCAACATTCATCGCGGCGGTTTCCAGGCGAGCGGCGACCGGGTGGTCGCCCGAGGCGACAACCGGATCGAAGTCCGAGGCGCTCCGGCGCATGTCTACACTCGCAGAGGCGAACTGAGCGCCCCCGAGCTCGACTACCTGACGAACAGCGGCAATCTGACCGCTCGAAAGGGTGTGCGGGCCCTGTTTCCTCCCCAGGGCGACTTCACGATGGTTCAGGCGACCGAGTCTTCCGAGGACAAACCCATCCAGGTCACCTCCGAGACCGCCGAATGGAGCCAGGCTGGCGACACGTTTCAGTTCGACGGCAGCGTGCGGGCCTGGCAGGGCGATAGCTTCCTGTCGGCGAAGCGCCTGATCGGGGAGGGCGGGGATCGGCTGCGCGCCGAGGGCGGCATCAAGACCGTGCTCGAGCGCACGCCCAGCGAGGGAGACGGTGAGTCCGAGAACGGACCGGTAGAGGTGACCGCGGACACGCTTTCGTATTCGAGGGCCGCCAGCAAGATCGAGTACCGCGGCACGCCCGAAGTGCGCGACTCGGGTCGCCACATGAGCTGTTCGGAACTCGACGTCCTGCTGGGCGAAGCCTCCAAGCTCTCGAGTCTTGCGTGCCGCGGCAACACGTTCATCGACGACCGGCTCGGCGGCTACAAGGTGCGTGGCTCAGAGGCTCTGTATCTGCCGGATGACTCGAAGGTCGAGGTCTGGGGATCGCCGGCGGTGCTAGAGAATCCCGAGGGGGGCGTGATCCAGGCGGGCCGCGTGATCTACGATTTCGAGAGCGCCACCGCGCAGTTCCAGAGCGGCAGCACGTCGAAGGCGGCGGAGGCTGTGAAGACACCGAAGGTGACGGACGGATGACCGACGAGCGTTTGACCCTGTCGGCGCGCAATTTGCGCAAGGTCTACGCCGGCCGCGCGGTGGTGCAGGATGTGGACGTCGAGGTCGCCGCCGGTGAGATCGTTGGTCTCCTCGGCCCCAACGGCGCTGGCAAGACGACGGTCTTCTACATGGTGGTGGGCTTGACCCGCCCCGACGCCGGGCAGGTGTTTTTCGGACCGGAAGAGATCACCCTGGTGCCGATGTACCTTCGCGCCCGCAAGGGCATCAGCTACCTGCCCCAGGAAGCTTCGGTGTTTCGGCGCATGACCGTGGAGAACAATCTGCGCGCGATCTTCGAGACCATCCCGGGGCTGGCCCAGGAAGAGAAGGATCGCCGGCTAGAGCAGTTGCTCACCGAGTTCGGTCTCCACAAGGTCCGCAAGAGCCGCGGGTTCGCGCTTTCCGGCGGAGAGCGCCGGCGCGTCGAGATCGCCAGGGCCCTGGTCATCGATCCGTCCTTCATCCTCCTCGACGAGCCGTTTGCCGGAATCGATCCGATCGCGGTGAGAGATATTCAACGGATCGTGTCGCATCTTCGCGATATGGGTATAGGGGTGCTGATCACCGATCATAACGTGCGAGATACATTGAAAATCACCGATCGCGCCTATATCATCAACGACGGTGCGATCCTTCGTTCCGGCGATCCCGCCTCCCTATCCAAAGACCCCGAAGTGCGAAAAATCTATCTCGGGGAAGACTTCGTTCTCTAGGGCGGCCTAGCAAGCACAAACCGTGGCACTCGAACAAAAACTGCAACTCAGGCTGGCCCAGAAGCTGGTCATGACGCCTTCGTTGCAGCAGGCGATCAAGCTGCTGCAGATGACCCGGATGGAGGTCCAGACCACCATCACCAACGAGCTGGTGGAGAACCCGGTCCTCGAAGAGGGCGACTTCGAGGAGAGCGCGACCGCGGAGGAGGAGGAGGAGACCGAGAGCCCGGAGGCAGAAGCCGAGAAGGATCCGATGGAGGACATCGACTTCGAGGCGTACTTCAGCGAATACCTCGAGGGCGGGTCGAGTGTCGCCTCGGGAAGCCGCATCGAGCACCTCGAAGCGCCGCCTCTCGAAGCCACCCTGAGTCGAGAGCCGGATCTCTACGACCATCTCTTGTGGCAGCTCCACATGGCGGAGATTCCCACGCGCCTGCGCGAGATCGCCGAGCTGATCGTCGGCAATCTGGATCCCGAGGGCTTTCTGGTCGCGACCGCCGAGGAGATTCGCGCGATGGGCGACGGCGTGCCCGGCGAGCCCGAGTACTCGCTCGAAGAAGTCGATCAGGCCCTCGAGCTGGTGCGCGGCCTGGATCCTCCCGGAATCGGGTACCACACCCTGGGCGACTGCCTGATCCGGCAGCTCGACGCCCTGGGCGAGCCGGACGACTCCCTGGTGCGCCAGGTTGTCGAGGAGCACTGGGATTTGTTCCTCAAGCGGCAGTTCCCGGCGCTGGCCAGAAAACTCGGAATCGATCTGGCCGATCTCGAGCCTGTAGTCGAGAACATCAAGACCCTCGAAACCCGGCCCGGGCGCCGGTTCAACAGCGATCTGACCCAGTACGTCGAGCCCGACGTCTACGTTGTCAAGGTCAGCGGCGAGTACGTGATCCAGATCAACGATGACGGTCTGCCGAAGCTGCGCATCAACCGCGCGTATCGGAAGATGCTCAAGGCGGTAAAGACCGACTCCGCGCAGACCGATGCCAAGAACTACTTGCGCGAGAAGCTGCGCGGCGCCCTCTGGCTGATCAAGAGCCTCGACCAGCGGCAACGTACGATCTACAAGGTCGCCGACTCGATCGTGCGCCAACAGCGCGACTTCCTCGACAACGGCATCGAGCGCCTCCGGCCGATGGTGCTGCGAGATGTGGCGGACGATATCGGCATGCACGAGTCCACGGTCAGCCGCGTGGTCTCGAACAAGTACATGCATACACCCCGCGGGGTCTTCCCGATGAAGTTCTTCTTCCACAGCGGTATCGAGCGCGACTATGGCGGCGATATCTCCTCGTTGACGGTGAAACGCAAGATCAAGCAGCTCATCGAGGGCGAGAACGAGAAGCGGCCGCTGTCCGACAGCGAGTTGACCCGAATCCTCAAGCGCGAAGGAATCAACATCGCCCGCCGAACGGTTGCTAAGTACAGGGACGAGCTTTCGATCCCCTCGTCCACGCATCGAAAACAGGTTTTCTAGGTAGCTACAGGAGAGAAGAGACTCGAAATGAACATCGACTACGTGGCACGTCACTTCCAACTCGACGATGCGATCCGCGAGTATGCCGACAAGAAACTGGACAAGGCGGTCAAGTACCTTGAGGAGCCGATCGAAATCCGGGTGATCCTCAACGAAAACAAACACCGCAAGATCGCCGAGATTCACGCGACTCACAAGTTCGGATCGCTGCAGGCCACGGAAGAGACCGGCGACTTCCGCGACGCGATCAATCTCGCGGTGGACAAGATCGAAAAGCAGGCTCGCCGCTCCCGCAAGAAGGCCAAGGGCAAGAAACGCCGGGGGCGCAGGCAGGAAATGGAGCAGTGGCCGTTGGATGTATTCGCTCCCGAGAGCGTCACTATGGGCGAGCGCCCGCGGATCATCGAATCCACGCGGCTTTCGATCAAGCCGATGAATCTCGAGGAGGCGGCTTTCGAGCTCGAGAGCTCGGAATATCAGTTCGTCGTCTTCCGGGATTCCGAAAGCGATCAGGTCAACGTCCTCTACCGGCGCCGGGACGACAACTACGGTCTGATCACCCCAGGGCTCTAGGTCATGGAACTCGAAGCCCTTACTCGACCCGAGCTGATCTTCCTGGAGCTTGCTGGGACCGACGCGGCCTCGGCGCTCTGGGCGTTCTCGGAGCTCATTGCAGAGCGCGGCGTGGTCCGCGACGCTCACCAGGTCTACGAAAAACTCCTCGAGCGCGAGGAGCTCGGATCGACCGGTATCGGGTCCGGAGTCGCCATTCCGCACTGCAAGGTCAAGAAACTAGATCAGGTGGTCGTGGCGATCGGGATTCTCAAGGAAGCCATCGACTTTGGCGCGACCGACGGATCGCCGGTTCGAGTGCTGTTTCTGGTCCTGTCTCCCGAAAAGACGCCCGCCGCTCATCTCCACGCCCTGGCCGCCATCTCGCGCTGGGTGCAGACGGACGACCATGTCTCGCGCATTCTCGAGAGCCCCGATCGAGACGCTGTCCTCGGGCTCTTGCGGCAGGGAGCATCCGAAGGCACCGGTGTGACGTGACCTCGGAAGCGGTCGCCACGGTTCGGGTCAGGGAGCTCCTCGGCGAAGAGCTCGCCCATTTGGAGCTGACCCCGCTCTGCGGCGAGCGGCGGCTCGACCGGGCGATCGTCAATCCCCGGGTACAGAAGCCGGGGCTCGCGTTCGCTGGGTACTACGATTACATTCGAGAGGGCCGGGTCCAGATCATCGGAGAGAGCGAGACGCGCTACCTGGCGACGCTCAACGACAAGCTCCGCCTCGAGCGGTTCGAAGTGATCACCGCGATGGAGGTGCCGGTCTTCATCATCACCAAGGGAATCGCACCGTTCCCGGAGTTCAGAGCGCTTTGCGTCGAGCGGGAGCGGACCGTATTGTCTTCCAAATGTCTTTCCTCGACCGTCATCAAGGACGTCAGCAACTTCCTCGAAGAGCATCTGGTGCCGTCCACCTACGTGCACGGCGTTTTGATGGACGTCTACGGCCTCGGGGTTCTTCTGATCGGGCAGAGCGGAGTCGGCAAAAGCGAGTGCGCCTTGGACCTCATCACTCGCGGGCACTCGCTGGTGGCCGACGATCGGGTCACCGCCAAGCGCTATCCGAACGGCGAGCTGATCGGTTCCTCGGAGGGGCCTTTGATCCACCACATGGAGCTTCGTGGCCTCGGTATCGTCAACGTGCAGGACCTCTTCGGCCTGGCGGCGGTGCGCGAGCGCAAGTCGATTGACCTGGTGGTCGAGCTCGAGTCATGGGACGAGAGCCGTGCCTACGATCGCCTCGGCCTGGACGAATCGGTCCATCGCGTGCTCGACGTTCCCGTTCCGTACATCAAGATGCCCGTTGCACTGGGCCGGAATCTGTCGATCCTGGTCGAAGTCGCGGCCCGAAATCACGTGCTCAAACTCCAGGGGCATCATTCCGCGCGCGAGTTCGCGCGACGCCTGGAGCTCGAGATCAACGGCGCTGGCAACTCATCGGCCGACCCATCCGAATGACTCGCCGAACCGTCGCGATCACGGGCCTCTCGGGCTCCGGCAAGAGCACCGCGGCGAAGTGCTTCGAGGATGCGGGCTACTACTGCGTGGACAACCTGCCGCTCGAGCTTCTCGCGCAATTGCTGGCCGAGCACGAAACCCTGGTTCCGGAGCACGATCGCATCGCGGTCGTGGCCGACGTTCGATCCCCGGGATTTGCCGAGAGGTTCCCAGAGGTGCTCGAGGGCTCGCCCGGGACGGTCCTGATTTTCTTCGAGGCTTCCGATGACGTTCTGGTGAGACGGTTCTCCGAGACCCGGCGGCCCCACCCCCTGGCTCTCGACCGAACGGTGGTCGAAGGCATCCAGGCCGAGCGCGAAATACTGAGCCCGCTTCGCGCCCGCGCCGATCTGGTCGTCGACACCGGAGAGTGGTCGGTCCATGACCTGCGCCAGCACATCTTCAGAGAGTACGCGGCCGTGGTGTCGAGCCAGCTGGTGGTGTCCGTGACCAGCTTCGGCTTCAAGTTTGGCATCCCGAAGGGCGCCGACCTTCTCTTCGACGTACGTTTTCTTCCGAACCCCTACTTCGTCGAGGGTCTCCGCGCCAAAGCCGGAACCGATCCGGAGGTACGCGGATTCCTCGAATCCGAGGCTGAGTTCGGCGACGTGTTGGCCAAGCTCGAAGAGTTCCTCGAGTTCCTTCTGCCGCGCTACGAGCGTGAGAATCGAAGCTACCTCACGATCGCGATCGGGTGCACCGGCGGCCGCCACAGATCGGTGGCGATCGCCGAGGCGCTCGCTCGGAGCCTCAGGACCACGAAGAGATCGGTGCAAGTCAACCACCGCGACGTCAATCGAGGGACAACCCAGTGGCCAGAGTCTTGATCGTGACCCAGGGTCCCTTGGCTCAGACCCTGGTCGAAGGGGCGCGAACGATCGCCGGCACGAGCCAAGGCTTGAGCGCGCTGACCTTGGGCTGGGACGAAGGCCTCGACGAAGGCGTGCGCCGGCTGAAGAGCACCCTGGATCGACTGGAAGGCGAGGCCGACATCGGAGGCAAGGCCGACGAGGGTGTTCTGATCCTGACCGACGTCCCCGGCGGCACACCCTTCAACGTCGCGATGCGCTTGGCCGAGCCGGGTCGCGTCGAGGTGCTCTCCGGGGTCAACCTGCCGATGGCGGTTAGGGTCTGCTGTCCAGGCTGCGGTGATCTATCGGTAAGCGAGCTCGCGGGATGGCTAGAGGAGAAGGGCCGGCAGAGCATCTGCCGTGGGCAGGCCGTCAAAACCGGGAGCGAGGCGCGCGACCACGGCTCGGGCCAGCCGGACAAGGCCGCCGATGATTGAGCGCGATCTCGAGATCGTCAACCGTCTCGGACTGCACGCCCGGGCGGCTGCGAAGCTCGTCCACCTGACCGGCTCCTTCCAGAGTCGAATCACGCTTTCGAGCAACGGCCAGGTCGTGGACGGCAAGAGTATTCTCGGAATTCTGCTGCTTGCGGCGGCCCAGGGAGCGACGCTTCGGGTGTCCTGCGACGGCTCGGATGAGGACGACGCCCTGGCCGCACTGACCTCGCTCGTGGCCGACCGGTTCGGCGAGGACAGCTAGTGCCGAGACGCCGCCTTCCCGAGGAAGTAGTGGAGGGCCTCGCGGCGTCGCCCGGCGCGGCGATGGGCAAGGCCGTCTGCATCGCGTCGCAGGAGCTCGAAATCTACCGGCTCTCGATCGCCGAGGCCGCGGTGGATGCGGAGCTCGAGCGTCTGGCCGAGGCCGTGGAGGTGGCTCAGCAGGATCTCGAAGCTGCGCGCCAGAACGCGAGCGAGGAGATCGCCGCCGAGCTCGGAGGTATCTTCGAGGCGCATGCCCTGCTGTTGAGGGACCCTGGTTTCCTGGGTCGTATCGAGGAGCGCATCGCCTCCGAGAGGGTCAACGCCGAATGGGCCGTGCACGCGACCGCCGAGGAGCTGGCGCTCCGGTTTCGGGAGCTCGATGTCGAGCATCTGAGAACCCGAGGCGAGGACCTGGTGGACGTCTCGCGGCACCTGCAGCGCGCCCTGGGAGGGCTGTCGCACCAGGACCTCTCGGAGATCGAAGGCGCCTTCATCGTCGTCGCCCACGACCTCACTCCGTCGGAAGCGGTCCGGCTCGGGCGCCAGCGGGTCTCGGCCTTCGCCATCGAAACCGGGAGCCGTACCTCGCACACGACGATCATCGCGCGCTCGCTGCACGTTCCGATGGTCGCGGGAATCGCCGGCCTGACCCAGAAGGTCACCGACGACGATCCGTTGATCGTGGACGGCAATCGCGGCCGGATCCTCCTGCACCCGACCAAAGCCTCCCGGGAGGACTATCGCGCGAGCGAGACCCGCCGGCGGGCACGCTGGGCCAAAGGAGTGCGCGGCAAGGCCGTTCCGGCGAAGACCCTCGACGGCGTCCAGATCCAGCTTCAAGCAAACATCGATCTGCCCGAGGAAATAGACGAGGCCGCCGCGTTCGGAGCGGCCGGAATCGGTCTCTACCGGAGCGAGTTCATCTATATCGAGCGGAGCCCGGAGCTACCCACCGAGGAAGAGCATCTGGAGATCTACACGCGCATGCTCGAAACGATGGCGCCGAATCCGGTGGTCGTGCGCACCTTCGACCTCGGAGGCCGAAAGCTCGCCCGCGAAGTCATGCACACGGCGGAGGAAAACCCGGTTCTGGGCATGCGCGGCATCCGCCTGACCCTGGCGATGCCGGAGATCTTCGCCCCCCAGCTGCGGGCGCTGTTGCGCGCCGCGACATTGGGTCCATTGCGAGTGATGCTGCCGCTGGTGACCACGGTGGAGGAGGTGCAGGCGTTCAAGATACTCGTGGCGGCCGCGGCGAAAGAGCTTGCGGCCAAGAAAATCGAGCACTCGACCGACTTCGACCTCGGGGTCATGATCGAGGTTCCTGCGGCGGTCTGGATCGCCCCCGAGCTGGCCGACGAGGTGAGCTTCTTTTCGATCGGAACCAACGACCTCATTCAGTATTCGATGGCCGTCGACCGCAACAACGAACACGTCTCGTATCTCTACCAGCCGTTCCATCCAGCAGTATTGCGCATGATACGCTCTGTCGCCGAGGTCGGTGCGAAGGCTGGGATCGATGTTTCGGTCTGCGGCGAGATGGCCGCGGATCCAAACGCGGCGACGCTGCTGGTGGCATTGGGTCTCCGGAAGTTGTCTCTGAGTCCGACGATCATCCCCGAGGTAAAGGAAGCCATCCGTGCCGTTTCTCTCGAGAACGCAAGGCAACCGGTGGAGCGAGCCTTGGGCCTGGCAACCGCTGAGGAAATCGTGAAATGCCTTCAGGACTTTCTGCCGACTCCGAGTCGACGAAGGCTCGCATAGCCCTTCGACGCGGCGCCGCGGCCCTGCTGACGGTCGCGCTCTCGCTGAGCTGCGCGTCGGGCAAGCCGACCCAGCGGCTGCCTTCGCAAACGATGTCGTCGGAGCCCGCTTCCGAGCCCCGGGACGCTCCTCCAGACCCGGTTCCCGTAAACAGCGAGGGGGAGGCCGGCTCGCTCGACCCCCGTGAACCGATACCCGCTCCGGCGGACTCCGCCACCCAAACCGCCCAGGGGCGCGAGCTCACCGTGGTCATCGACGAGGGCGAGGGACCGGAGAGTCGCCGGCGCACCCTGGTCGAGGCCGCGGCGGCCGAGAGGGAACGGCGCAGCAAATCCACCGCCGAGCAGATCGCCGTGATCACCAACGAGAATCTCGAGGACTACGCGCAAGGCCAGATGACCGAGCTCGAGCCCCCGGCTACCGTCGAGCCCGTTCCCACCCCGAGCGGAGATCCGGAGTCGGAAGTCGAGGCCGCGAACCCACCAAGCCCGCAGGGTCGCGAAAGCTCCATCGAAGAATCGACCGATCCGGAAGCCTACTGGCGAGGTCGGATCCTGCGCGCGCGCACGAACTGGGCGTCCGCGGTGGCGGAGATAGATCATCTCAACGAGACCATCGCGGAGCTACGGCAGCGCTTCTACGCCGAGGAAGACCCCTACTACCGCGACTCTCGCATCAAGCCTTCGTGGGATCGGGCGCTCGATCGCCTCGAGGAGGCTCGCGCTGCGGCCCAGGAATACCGGCAGGAAGTGCAGTCCATCCTCGAGGACGGGCGGCGGGCGGCGGCCCTTCCCGGTTGGCTGCGAGAGGGCCTCGATCTCGAGCCGAGCGATTCCGAGACGCCCGATCCCGACGGGCCGACTCCACCCGGAGAGTACAAACCCGGCGAGCCCCAGATCGCTCCCGATCCCGACGGCCAAGCCAGATGAACGAGCCCAATCGAGGCCGGGCGCGGGCCGAGCGCCCGCGGCGCTTCTTCGTCGAGACCTGGGGCTGCCAGATGAACGAGCTCGACAGTCAGCGGCTTTCGGGTCGGCTGATGGAGGAGGGCATGCTCCCCACCCGAGAGCCGTCCGAGGCGGATCTGATCCTGCTCAACTCGTGCAGCGTCCGCGAGAAGGCGGAGCAGAAGGTCTATTCGAGGCTCGGGGTCTACCGGCAGCTCAAGGACGAAAACCCCGGTCTCCTGATCGGTCTGTGCGGCTGTGTCGCCCAGGAGGCGGGGGAGCGCGCACTCAAGCGAGTGCCAGACCTAGACTTCGTCCTCGGCCCCGCGCGGGTCGGCGAGATCCTCGACGTCCTGGCCGAGCGGCGCCGAGGCAAGCGACCGGTCGCCACGGGCTTTCCGGAGACGCTCGATCACGACTTCGACTCGATCTCGCGCGACGGCTCCTACAAGGGTATGGTCACGATCGTCGAAGGCTGCAACAAGAACTGCACCTTCTGCATCGTGCCGCTGACCCGGGGCCCCGAGAGAAGCCGGACGCTGGGTGAGATCGTCGCCGAGGTTCGGCACCTGGTCGAGTACGGGTTTCGCGAGATCGAGCTTCTCGGCCAGACGGTCAACCACTGGCGCGAGCCGGGTGGGGGAGAGGACGGCCCGGATTTCGCCGACCTGCTCGACGCCGTCGCCCGGGTGCCGGGAGTCGAGCGGCTCCGATTCGTGACCTCGTATCCGAGGGACTTCACGCCCCGCATGGTCGAGCAGTTCGCCCGTCACGACAACATCAGTCCCTACCTGCACCTCCCGGTACAGTCCGGTTCGAACCCTGTGCTTCAGCGAATGGGCCGAGGCTACAGCATTGAAAGTTACTACGAGTTGGTCGCGGACCTCAGGCGGGCGCGGCCGGACATCGCACTCTCGACCGACCTCATCATCGGGTTTCCCGGGGAGACCGACGAGGACTTCGAGCAGACTCTGCGGCTGGTGACCGAAATCGAGTTCGGGAGCCTCTTCGCATTCAAGTACTCACCACGCCCGGGCACCGCCGCTCCACGCCTCGGCGAGGCGGTGAATCAGGCGATCGCCGACGAGCGCCTGCAGCGGATCTTCGCGGCGCAGGAGCCGATCCAGAGACGGCTCAATAGGCGGCTCGTGGGCACCGAGGTGGAAGTGCTGGTCACCGGCTGGGGAAAACGACCCGGCACGCAGACCGGAAGAACACCGTGTCACCGGCTGGTGCACTTTCCCCTCGAGGGAAGTCATCCGACACCCAACGGCGACATCGCCACCGTCAAGATCGAAGAGGCCCTCGCGCACAGCCTCATCGGAAGGCGCAACGGGGAGATCGGGGCCACTCGTCCCACGGATGTCCCCTCACAACTGGTTGTCCTGCGGGACGCCCCTACCGACGCGGCTTCCTGACCCGAGGTCTTCCCGGCCGGCTGCACTGCGGGCGTCGGCCAGAACTCCGCGGCCTGACGGCTCTGGTTGACGCTAATCCTACCGACTCGATTCCGTGGGCCGGTCGCTTAGGCTAAAACAGCGCAGGGGGGCACTTGACCCCAATGGATGTGGCGCGCACAATAGCGCCCATGACGGAGCCCCCCATCGACACGGTCAGCGTGGAGATCAAGGGGCTGGTTCTGGATCCTTCGTCCAACCTCCCGATCGTCGTGCTCCGCGACATCGTTGGTGATCGCCTGCTCCCGATCTGGATCGGTCTCTTCGAAGCCCAAGCCATCGCGCTGCGGCTCGAGGGCGTCGCGACGCCCCGGCCGATGACCCACGACCTGCTGCTCAACCTGGTCGAGGGCACCCGGGCCAAGGTGAGCCGGGTGATCGTCAGCGACCTGGTGGACAACACCTTCTATGCTGAGATTCACGTCCAGCACGGTCCCGACGAAGAAGTCATCGATTCGAGACCGAGCGACGCCATCGCACTCGCGCTCCGCGCCGAGGCGCCCCTGTTCGTGCACCAGCAGGTGTTCGAGAAAGCAAAGATCTCGGGCCTGACCGACAAGCTGGGAGACGACGAGCGCCTCAAGCAGTGGCTCGAGGAAGCCGACCCCGAAGACTTCGGCAAGTACGAGATGTAATCCGGGGCACCCTTCCAAGGTGTCCCCTCCCGACTAATTCTGCTGTGCCTCGGTCGGCCTGCGCCCCGGTGTCCCCTCGCGACCGCGACGGGCCGGTTCGTTCTTGGAGCCGTCCTTTGTCAGTGGGTAGCGCGGTCGGCGTCTCCGTCGATCGACCCTCTGCCCATCGGTCGTACTCTCGCCAGCGGTGTCATCCTGGCGACCTCTTCCGGCGTACGGCCTACCTCTCGGGAGGGTAGCCGTACCCCTCCTCCGGGGCGTTGTTAGATTGCCCACAGGGCCCTAGCGTGTCAGTAAGTGGGAAAGTCGGCCGGCGGCAAGCCGGCCTAGCTGCTTCCGGCGCCGCAAGTTCTTCTGCCCGCCGCGGAGACGGTGTCGGGCGCTCCGGACACCCGATTCGAAGGGAGAGCATCATGAGGAACCCAACGCGCCGAGGCTTCCGACGGTCTTTCGCACCCGCAACACTCGTGTTCGTGGCCGGCTCACTGCTTGCAGCGGGCGTTATCGCACCCGGGCCGACCTGGCTCTACGTCCTGCTGGCCCTCGTCATCGTCGTTCTCGGCTGCCTCGTCAACCGCTCGACCGCTCAGCTCTTGGTGGGCTTCCTGGGCACCGCGTTTCCGTCCGTCGACTGGATCCTCAAGCTCTCCGGCCGTCGCAAGGCATTCGCTGAAGTCATCGACAACATGAACCGCATCCTGGCCGACCTGGGTCAGCGAAGGCCCAAGAAAGAGGACCTGGAGCAGCTCGCCCAAAGTCCTCCGCATCGAGCGGAAGACGACGTCAACGCTTGCGCGATCGCCTTCGCCGAAAGACTCGACGATGACCTATCGGGCGAATCTCCTTCGAGCCTCCTGGCGCGCCTCACGCAGACCTTCTCGGCACTGCGCAGCCCCGCGAGGCCTTTAATGGCCGACGTCTACGAGCTCTTCTATCGAGAGCGGCACGGCCCACCGATACACGGCCTGTTCGGGCGCCTGAACTCAGAGCAGCAGCTCCGCGTGGCGCGGATCCTGGCCACCAGCAACAACTTCCCAGCACTCGCAGAGAACGAGGACAGGGTCGAGTTGGTTGGCTGGGTACTCGGACGTCTGAGAGGCGAGTTCAGCATCGAGGCCGCAACCAGCGAGCTTCGAGCCTTGAGCGATGTCTGGCACCTTCTGCACGGCTACGTGGAATACCTCGGTGCAGAGGGAATCGCCGCTGACCTCGACCTCGGTCGACTTCGAAAGAAGATCGAGGAGATCTCCGGCGGTCAGCTCGCATCCGACTTCGGCGCAGTCGCACACGTGATCCTCACCACCATGGGGCGGGAGTTGATTCGGTCTTGGCTGCCCTTGGTGAGCCTGGTCAAGCCCCAAGAGGACACCCAAGCCACCGAACCCACCCAGGCTGAGACCGACGCTCTGGTCGCCGGTCTCACGGATGTCAGTGCCGGTATCTACACCGCCGAGACAATCTCGCCCGAGCATCCTCTGCTCGCCGAACTCGCCCTCGAAACTGCGCGAGCGAGCAAAGAGAAAAACCTCGCAAAACCCATGCTTCTCGCCTACCTCTGGGCACGCAGCCGGCCCGACCGACCCGACCAGCCCAGCCTGACAACACCGGCTACGCTCAGCGAGCTTGCCGAGGGCTGGCGCAGTTGGGCCGACTCGTTGAGCGCGGCCGCCGGTCCGGGCTTTCGCCGGGAGCTGGAGGCGGTCTTGACCTCGAACCTCCGGCGGCAGATCTGGCCCACCTACCTGCCCGTTCAGCAGGCGGTCGCCGAGAGCGTGCTCGAGAGCCGGAAGTTCCTGGACGAGTTCGAGAAGCTCGCGGCGAGCGGGCACAAGGACGACAAATGGCGAGCCGACCTCGAGAATCTGGCCTCGCGCATCAGCGCCGTCGCCGAACGCTCACTCGACCCGCGAGCCCTGAATCAGCTCGACGAGCCGGCCCTAATCGAGACCACCCGGTTGGCAGCCGCGGACTACCTGCGGGGCCTGGTCCCGCCGCAAGATGGAGCGACGCCCCCCGAGACATCTATCGACGTCCAACGGAGGCTCGAGAGCTTCACCGATGAGCTCCGCGACGAAGCCCGGCTCCGGGATCATCTGGAGGGGTACGACTCGGTGTTCGAAACGCTGGCGCTGTTTCGCGACCGCGCCGACGATCTCAGCCGGCAACTCGACGATCTGGTCTGCCTGCTCAAGGCCGAGGCCGCCGGCGGATCGGCCTACCTCATCACCTTCGATCAAGTCACCGGCGGAATCGCCAAGGTCATCGACCAACTCAAGCCCAAGTACGGCTTCAAGAACTACACTCGCTACACCCGCCTCGGCCGATTGCGTCCCGGCGACACCTTCGAGTCGTTCTACGCCCGCTTCGAGGCCGACCTCGAGAAGCGGCTTGAAACGGCCTTTGGCGACGCTGCCAAGGTGTTGCGAGACTGCGACCGGGAGCAGCTCGAGGACGCCAAGAGGCGTTTTCACCGAACCCTCGAGGCGGTCGTCGAGCCCCTCGAAAAGCCTGCCGAGGCCGAGGTGTCGATTCCGGCTGAGATGCCACGACAACGGCACGCCTGGAAGTACCGACGGTTCAAAGACCTGCCCGGCGCGCCCTTCGACGCCTTCTTCGCCCGGGCGTGGGCGGATCTCGAACGCCAGCTCCTCGAGCACTTTCCATGGGTGCCCAGCGAGACGCGACACGCTGCGGTCAACAGATGGCTCGAGCTCGCGCGAACCGCCGCGGTGTGGGACCGGATCGAGATCACGGTCCAGCAGGTCAGCCTCTTCCACCGGCACGACTTCGCGATGGACGCCCGGCACGATCTCGGCCCGCGGCTCGGCAAGTCGTACTCCAAGGTGTTCCGGGTGCCGCCGTCGAGCGCGCTTGTGGAGACCGCGATCGTGCCGCCAAGGTTCGAGCAACCTCGGCCTGGCCGAGAGCTTAGGTCGCCCGCGGTCGAAGAAGCTCGAGCCTCCTGAGGCGCCCTGGCCTCGTCGGGGCCGGAGGCCCTTCGCTTCAAGAGGAGAGCGGCTCACATTCGCACCATCAGAATGTCGGCGCGCCGACAACGGAAACAGTTGCGTGACGCCCGCAGGCGCCGTGGTAAAACCGGTCGGGTGGGGGACACCTTGAGAAAGGTCTCCCCGATCCCATACACTTCCGCCGTTCCATGAGCACTGCATGATCATCGCGATCACCAACCAAAAGGGCGGGGTGGGGAAGACGACCACCGCTATCAATCTCGCGGCTGCGCTGGCGTCAAAAGGCTTGGCGACCCTGCTGATCGACCTCGATCCGCAGGCCAACAGCTCGATGTCGTTTCTCGACCTTTCGAAGCCGCATCGGGGCGTCTACGAGGCACTCACCGAGCCAGGCGTGGGGATCTCGGATGTGACGCAGCCGGCGGAAAAGCTGGCGCAACTCAAGGTGGCTCCGTCTTCGATCCACCTGGCCAAGATCGAGGCCAAACTCCTGGGCGAGATCGACAGCTACTACCGCCTCAAGGACGAGATCGAACTGATCCGGAAAGACTACGACTACATCGTGATCGACACACCCCCGACCCTGGGCATCATCACGGTGAACGCGCTCGCCGCGGCGAGTCACGTCCTGATTCCGATCCAATCCAGCTATTTCGCGCTGGAGGGGACCGACGACCTGCTCGAGACGATCGACAAGATCAAGCAGCGGACCAACCCGGAGTTGCAGATCCTGGGAGCGGTGCTCACGCTCTACGACAAGCGCACCCTCCTGTCGCGGGACATCCACGAACAGGTGTCGCAGGTCTTCGGGGAGAAGCTGTTCGAGACCGTGATCTCGAAGAGCGTGCGGCTCGAGGAGAGCCCGGCCTACCGGGAGTCGATCTTCACCTACTCGCCGCGCTCGACCGGCGCCTACGAGTACTACAAACTCTCCGAGGAGATCCTCAGCCGTGTCTAGAACCTCCGCCCGCCGCGGCCTTCCCGTGCGCGTGAAGATGCGCCACGACCAACACTTCGTCGAAGAACTCACCACCCGGAGCGGGGACGACTCGATCGGCCGAATGCTGCCCCTTGGCCGGATCGAGCCCGATCCGAACCAGCCGCGCAGCTCGATGGGCGACCTGGCCGAGTTGATCGACTCGATCCGCGCCAAGGGCGTACTCGAGCCGATTCTCGTGCGGGCTCTTGACGACGCCGAAGAGCCGCGTACCAAGTACCGGATCATCTCCGGCGAGCGGCGTTTTCAGGCCTGCAAGGCGATCGGCGTCGACGAGATTCCGTCGATCATCATGGACGTCGAGGAGGACGAGGCTCTCGAGATCGCTCTGGTCGAAAACCTCCAGCGCAAAGACCTGACGCCCTTCGAAGCGGCCGAGGGTTATCGGGCTCTGGGCGACATCCACGGCTACACCCAGGAACAGATCGCCAAGGCCGTCAGCCAGTCCCGCGTCGCGGTCACCGAGAGCCTGCAACTGCTCAAGCTGTCCCAGCGCGTGCGAGGCGCCGCCGACGCCCTGGGCGTTCACTCCAAGTCGCTCCTTCTCGGGGTGCAGAAGGCTGGCGAAACAGAGACCGAGCAGATTCGCCTGCTCGAACGGATCGCCGCGCAGGAGATCACTCGCGACGACCTTCGGGAGCGGGCCCGAAGCCGGAAACGCGGCGGCCGCAAACCGACCGGGGCCGGCCGCAAGCCCGTCTTCACCTTCAAGGACCCCGAGAAGAAGTTCAGCCTGTCGGTGAAGTTCCGCCAGACCGAGGTGGAAAAGAACGACCTGATCTCGGCTCTCGAGCAGATCCTCGAGGAGCTCCGAGCCAGCTCCGACTAGCCATCGCGTCTGCAATCGCAGCGCGCGGCCGGGTCGGGTCGGGTCGGTTTGGGCCGCGTAGAAGTGGGGGAACAAGAGAAAGCTCCCACCTTGCTCTTGGTTTACATAACCTATCTTATCGGACTCTCTATCCACACCGAGCTTCGCCCTTGACCCACGTCGGCTCCAGGACTGCTCCGCTCGTAGGGCCCACGCCATCCTGCATGACCGAACCTGGAGTCGACCTAAACTCGACGCGCCAGAAAAAGACGGATATCGTCGGGCCCACTATCAATCGAGCTTCGCGGAGGGAAACCACGAATGAGCATGATCAAGAAGAGCCTCGAAGAGAACAAAGCTGAGATCCTCAAGAACCTGCCCAATGAGTTCCACGCGGATTTCGAAGCCGAGGTCGCGAAGGCCGCCGAGATAGCGCCTCCGAGCGCAACCGAGGAGATCGCGGCCATCAAGGCCGAGATGAAGGCCAACCCGGACGTCGACGATGCCGTTCTCGTCGCCGAGGTCGAGGCCAATCCCTCCGCGCACCGGGCGCCCGCGCCTCCGAGCGCCGAAGAGCAAGAGGCCGCAAAGAAGGCCGCTCTCGCCAAGGTAGGCGAGCTCGTCGCTCCCGACGAAGAGGAGTAGCGCGCAGCGGGAGGCGACTCTCCCCTACTTGGAGCTGAGGCACCCAGCCGGCCGGCCCTCTGCGGCCGGATCGCCACGATAAGCTACCTCTCTATGCTCGCCGCGCGCATCGATCGCTACCTCCTGCGCGAGATCGGCGGCCCTCTATCGCTGGGCTTCCTCGCCTACACCTTCATCCTGCTGGTCAACTTTCTGTTCCGCTCGGCGGACATGATCATCCGGCGAGGAGTCCCCGTTGGGCAGGTCGGCGAGCTGCTCTTTTTGAGCCTACCGAACATCGTGGTGCTGACGATTCCGATGTCTTTTCTTTTCGGCGTCCTGGTCGCCGTCGGGCGTCTTTCGGCCGACAGCGAGATGGTCGCCTTGCGCTCGAGCGGTGTCAACCTCTGGCGCCTGCTGCGTCCGGTCCTGGCGATCGGACTCGTGCTCACGGCGATCAACGCCTACCTCATGCTCGATCTTCTGCCGCGCGGCAACGCCGCCCTCCAGCAGCTCCACTTTCAAATCGCGACGACGTCGGCTTCCAGGCAGGTCGAGCCCCGCGTGTTCTACGAAGAGTGGCGGGGCCTCCTGATCTATGTTTTCGAGGCCATTCCGGGCGACGATCTGTGGACCGGCGTCTTCGTGGCGCGGGTCTTGCCCGGATCGGGCAACGAGATCAGCGTTGGTGAGCGCGGACGCATGCGCCCCGATCCCACCAATCCCGACCGGTTGATTCTCGAGCTCGAGAACGTCGTCGATCACGCGGTCAACCTCCGTGACGCCGAGCAGTACGACACGCGACGCTACGAGACGGTCGAACAGGTGCTGGAAGATCCGCTCGCGACCGAGGCCAATCTGCGCCGCAGGGCGAACAGGGGTCTGCGCGAGCTGACCGTTCCGGAGCTCCGCGAGCGGCTCGAGGAGCCCAAGCTGTCGGCAGAGCTTCGCAACCTGGCCCGAGTCGAGATCCACAAGAAGTTCGCGCTTCCGGCTGCCTGCATCGCGTATGGCCTGCTGGCACTGCCGCTGGGAGTGCAGAGGGCTCGGGGGGGCCGAGGCACGGGTTTCGCGCTCTCGCTCGGCATCATCATCCTCCACTACGTCATGTTGAGCAACGGCGAGGAGGCGGCCCGTTACGGCCGGATACCGGCCTGGGCCTCGATGTGGCTCCCCAATCTTGTCCTCGGCACGATGGGACTGGTGCTGCTATTGCGCAAGAACGACGACCTACCGCTCCTGCCCCGGCCGATCGACTACTTTTTTCGCGCTCACGTGATGCCGCTTCTGGGCAAGGCGGTCTCGCGGGTGCGGCGGCGGCGTTCGAGCGAGTCGTCGGCGTCCTCGAAGCCGGTCGCCGACGGGGCTCAAGCCCGCACCCGAGCCGACGTCGTGGTCAAGCTCCCCCGCATCTTGATCCGGTTTCCGAATCTCATGGACCGCTACGTCGGGCGCCTGTTCGGGTCGGTCTTCGTTCTGGTGCTGCTGTCGGGCTTGACCCTCTTCTCGACCTCCGACCTGACCGAGAAGATCGACGAGATCCTGGACAACAAGATCCCACTCGCGACGGTTCTGACCTACTACAAGTATGCCTCGGTCCAGATCGCTTTCGACGTGGCGCCGATCGCGGTCCTGGTCACGGTGTTGGTGATCTTCGGCGTCCTCTCACGCACCAACGAGATCACCGCGGCCAAATCGCTCGGCATGAGTGTGTACAGATTGGCGGTCCCGGCGCTGGTCTCGGCGCTGCTGGTCGCGGCGGTCGGGGGTTGGCTGCAAGAAAGCGTCCTGCCGGCGGCCAATCAGCGCGCCGCCCAGCTGTCCGACGAGATCCGTGGCCGAGAGTTGGTCCACAGCTACCGCCGAGGAGACCGGAACTGGCTTTTCGGACAGGACCGCTACATCTACAACTACCTGAACTACGACTCTGAGAAGAAGCAGCTTCACCGCTTGCAGGTCTTCGAGTTCGACCAGAAGCATCGCCTGGTTCAGCGCCTCTACGCCGAGCGCGCGCGTTACGTCGGCGACGGCTGGATCTTCGAGGACGGCTGGACTCGCTCGTTCGACGGCTTGGCGACGACCGCCTACCACTCGTTCGACCAGCCGGTCATCGGCCAGTTTCCGGAGACTCCCGAGTTCTTCGAGTCCGAGGTCCGGACGCCCGATGCGCTCTCCTACGTCGACTTGAAGGCTCACATCGCGGAGCTCGAGGCCAGCGGCCAGTCGGTCCCCGATCTCTGGACGCGTTTGCACTACAAGATCAGCTATCCGATCACCTTTTTCGTCATGGGATTCGTCGCCCTGCCGTTCGCGTTCCGGATGGGCCGGCAGGGGGCGCTGTACGGCATCGGCCTCGGCCTGGTGCTGGGCATGATCTTCCTCGCCACGGTCGCCTTCTCGAGCACTCTGGGCGAGACCGGCGCTCTGCCACCGAGGCTGGCGGTCTGGGCGCCGAGCCTGGCGTTCATGCTCCTCTCGCTCTACACCTTTCTCAACGTGGAAACCTAGCCGAAGGGGCGGTTCGCACCGTCTCCACCTTGGGATACCATCCGCGCGGGATGGCGGTCTTCCTGCTTTTTCTGCTGGCCACGTCGGCCGGTTCTCTGTCGACGCTCTTCTGGATTCCGGAGGACGATCTCGGCCGAGGGTACTTCCAGATGAACGCCCTCATCATCCTCGGCCTGTTGGGTCTTGCGGTCGCCGTCGTCACCTGGAAGTCGCCCGAGCCCTTCCAGGGACACGCCGGACCGGGTGGTCTCGCGCTCGACGCGGCGCTGGCCGCGGCCTTCCTCTACTACGCGGCGGTCTGGCGCGAGAAGTGGGGATGGGCGCGTGCCGCGGCCGCGGTCGCGCTGGCCGGAACCGGAGTCGCCCTGCTGGTGGCCGGGAGCCTCCTGGTGCATCGCACCACCCCCCTGCCCCAGCGCGAGCTGCTTCTCGCCGTGGGCCTGACGCTCTCGGCCCTGACTCTCGGCTGGTCTCTGATCACGATGCTCCTGGGCCACTGGTATCTGGTGGCTCCGCGGCTCGACTTTCGACATCTGGTGATCTTCTGCTGGGTTTTGCTCTCGATCGTGGTGGTCCGGTTCGCCGCGGTCGGCTGGGGGCTCGCCTCGGCCGCCGGCGTCGATCCGATGACCAGCCCGCACCCGATGCGCCTCTTGACCGGATTCGCCGCCGAAGGCATGTTCTTCTGGTTCCGGGTCTTCTGGGGGTTGGTGATTCCCCTCCTGCTCGCGCTGATGTCGCTCCACTGCGCTCGCAATCAGTCCAACCAGTCGGCCACCGGCATCCTCTACGTGCTGGTGGTCGGGACCTTTATCGGAGAGATCACGGCGCTCTATCTCACGCTGTCGGTGGGAGTGCCCGTATAGAGTGCGGATCCGCACCCAGTGTCGCGACTGCGGCTTCCCCTTCTCCACCGAGATCGAGCCCGATCGAGCGGTCGATTGCCCGAGCTGCGGTGCGCGGTGCGGGATCCCCGCCGACAGCTGGGAAGGCAGCCGGGTCGACGCCTGTGCGCTCTGTGGATGTGAGCACCTCTACCGGCAGCGCGACTTCAACCGCGGCCTGGGTTGCCTGCTGGTCGTGATCGGCGCGATCTTCGTTCCCTGGACCTTCGGCCTCTCGCTGGTGGCCCTGTCACTGGTCGATCTCTGGCTCTACAAGCGCCTCGGAGACACGGTGGTCTGCTATCGCTGCGACACCGTCTATCGCGACGCCAAGCCAACGCCGCGGCAGACTGAGGTCGACCTGCTCAAGCACGACGTCGTCAAGTACGGCAAGACCTGGCAGGAGCTGCCGCCCGAGGACACCGGCTCGCCGGTATCCAACGCGGCTCCTTCCGGACCCGCAAGCGAAGAGACCGGAAGCGCCGCCTAGCCGGCTTTCGAGGCCACCACGCCCGCGCCGACCGCGTCTCGAAGCGCTGCCGCCGCCCCGGTGCCTTCCCACTTGAAATCGTCGAGCTCCCGGCCGAAGTGGCCGTAGGCTGCGGTCTGGCGATAGATCGGCCTGCGTAGATCGAGATACTCGATAATCCCGGCCGGAGTGAGCGGAAAGATCTCCCGCACCGCGGCGGCAAGCTCGTCGGTCGAGACCTTCTCGGTTCCGTCGGCGTCGATCAGAACCGACACCGGCTCGGCCACGCCGATGGCATAGGCCAGCTGCACGAGCACCTTGTCGGCGAGGTCGGCCGCGACGATGTTCTTGGCGATGTGCCGAGCCATGTAGCACGCCGAGCGATCGACCTTTGTCGGATCCTTCCCCGAGAACGCGCCCCCGCCGTGACCGCCCATGCCGCCGTAGGTGTCGACGATGATCTTGCGGCCGGTCAACCCGCAGTCCCCCTTGGGACCGCCGACCACGAATCGACCCGTGGGGTTGACGTGGATGATGGTGTCCTGGTCGAGGAACTCGGCCGGGATGCACGGCTTGATGACGTGCTCGGTCAGGTTGGCCTTGAGCTCTTCCTGCGTCGCATCGTCGTCGTGCTGGGTCGAGATGACCACGGTGTGGACTCGGGTGGGATTGCCGTCCTGATCGTAGGCCACGGTGACCTGGCTTTTCCCGTCGGGCCGGAGCTTCCCGACGACTCCCGAGCGACGCACCTCGGCCAGCTTCGCGGTCAAAGCATGTGCCAACATGATCGGGAGGGGCATCAGCTGGGGCGTCTCGCGACAGGCGTAGCCGAACATCAGCCCCTGGTCGCCGGCGCCCCCGGTGTCTACACCCATGGCGATGTCACCGGACTGGCGATCGATCGAGTTGAGCACCGAGCAGGACTCGAAGTCGAAGCCATAGGCCGGGTTGTCGTAGCCGATCTCCTCGACGACCTTGCGCGCGACTTGCGCGTAGTCGATGATGGCCTCGGAGGTGATCTCGCCGGCCACCAGCACCAGGCCGGTCGAGACCAGGGTTTCGCAGGCGACCCGGCTGTTGGGGTCCTGCGCCAGAGCGGCGTCCAGGATGGCGTCGGAGATCTGGTCGGAGACCTTGTCGGGATGGCCTTCGGTTACCGATTCGGAAGTGAACAGACGGGTTTCATTAGCCATTATCTTGCGCTCTCGTTAGATTGTTGATCGGGGGGGCGAAGCTGCGGGCCGCGCGCGTACGGCACGTCCGGCGCGAAGCTTAGCAGCCCGTGCCGTGACGGGAAAGGCCTACTGGCAAGTCCCGGCCCGGCGCTCTCCCGCGAGGCCTCAGCGTCCTCGCGAGCGGCCGCCGAGCATGCCGTAGAAGCGCGTGGTCAAGGCGTGAAACACGGCCAGGGAGCTTGCGGTGCGGCGAGTCTCCCGCCCCTGGCTCAGGGCTCCCAACATACCGCCTCGCCGACGGGTAGCGGGAAGGGCCGCCACGACGTCACCGCCGTCGAGACCGGCGACCAGCCGTTGTGGAACCTGGAGCGAGCCGCTGGCGCCGAATGTTTCATCTCCCAGTCCTCGCACCACCGCCCAACACTGGACGAAGTAAACGCCTTCGCCGTTTACCGAGATGCGCTTGAGGCCGCCCTCGGCGCCCACGAAGAAGTCGTGGCTGGAACCGAGTGACTCCTCGAGCTCGATCGCTCGCCGCCGGGCGAGGCGAAAGGTCTCCTCCTCCCCCACCGGCAGACCCAGGGGCTGCTCCTCGGACGGCTGCGCTACGATCGCCACCGGAACGATGCGGTCTAAGCTCGAGTTGAGGAAGCGCTGAAACCCGTCTCGCACGCCGAGCAGGATCCCCGACGACGAGCTGGCGACCGCGACCGTGATGCCGTCCAGGTGGCGGTTCCAGAACTCGGTGATATCTCCCGCCATGATTCAAAGCCGACAGAACCGGCTCATCAAGACTATTCGGCGCTTGCGGGCGTGTAAAGAGAGCTGCGCGTTTCTCGAAGGACCGCACCTGATCGAAGAGTGCCGACACTCGGGCCTCGAGACGACTCACCTGCTGATGACCCCGGAATTCATGGCCGGGGATCGCGGCGCGCGGCTCGCAGCGGCCGAGCCGAGAGAGCCGCTCATCGTCAGCGCCTCGGTCCTCGCATCGCTGGCCGACGCCGAGAGTCCGCAGGGCGTGTTGGGCGTGATCGAGCTGGCGCGCTCGGGCACCGAGTCGATACCGGCGACCACCGGAGGGGTCTACTTGTTCTTGGACGGCGTCCAGGATCCCGGGAATCTCGGCGCGCTGGCGCGAAGCGCCGAGGCGACCGCCGCGACCGCCTTGGCACTGGCTCCGGGCTGCGCCCATCCCAACCATCCGAAGGCCCTGCGGGCCTCGGCGGGAAGCCTTCTCCGGCTACCGGCCGCGGTCGGCGTGACGCTGCCCGACTTGCTCGCGCACCTGGCCGGTAGCTCGCCGACCGCCGTCGGCCTCGATTCGACCGGCGGCAGGGACCTCTACGCGACCGAGCTCGAGGGCACCCTGGTGATCGCCGTGGGCTCGGAGGGCGGCGGCCTGTCGGCTGACGCGCGTGCGCACCTCGATCACGTCGTCACCATCCCTTCAGCCAGGGCGGTCGAGTCTCTCAATGTGACTGTAGCGGCGAGCGTGGTGCTTCACGAGCTGGCGCGGCGCCGCCGTACCGTGTCACCCTGACCCGATGCAGCCAGTCGCTCCCAAGATCCTGGTGTTTGCCGGCAGTACTCGCAGAAGCTCGTTCAACCGTCAGCTGGCGGCGCTCGCCGCCGGCTTCTGCCGCGAGGAGGGCGCCGACGTCACGCTTCTCGAGCTCGCCGACTATCCGCTGCCGCTCTTCGCCCAGGATCTCGAGGCCGAGGAAGGCACGCCCCCCGCCGCCCAGGGGCTCAAGGAGCTATTTAGCCTTCACCACGGCCTCGTGATCGCCAGCCCGGAGTACAACAGCTCGATCACGCCGCTGCTCAAGAACACGATCGATTGGCTCTCGCGTCGGGCCGAGGGCGAGCCTCGGCTCCGGGCGTTTCGGGGCAAGACCGCGACGCTCTTGAGCGCGTCGCCCGGGGCCCTCGGCGGGCTCCGCGGCCTGGTTCACGTCCGAGCCATCCTGGGCAACCTCGGCGTCCTGGTGATGCCGACCCAGGTGGCGATCTCGAGCGCCCACCAGGCGTTCGGCGCCGACGGTGCGCTCTCCGACCCCGCCCTCGCCTCGCGGGTCCATGCGGCGCTGACCGAACTCGTCGAGACGACGCGCAAGCTCGCCTCGAAGGGCTAGCTAGCGAGCGGCGCGGCCTCAGTCGCCTTCGGTTTCCTCGAGGGCCTGGATGACGGCCGGAATCACCTCGTGGAGATCACCGACGATGCCGTAGTCGGCCACCCCGAAGATCGGCGCGCTCTTGTCTTTGTTGACCGCTACGATGACCTGCGACCCTTTCATGCCGACCAGGTGCTGAATCGCGCCCGAGATGCCGACACCGAAGTAGAGCTTCGGCGAGATGGTCTGGCCGCTCGAACCGATCTGGCAGTCCCGGGGTAGCCAGCCGCTATCGATCACCGGCCGTGAAGCGCCGACCTCCGCTTTGAGGGCCTTGGCGAGGTCGTGCACCACTCCGAGCTTGTCCTCGCCACCGACGCCGCGACCGGCGGCCACGACGCGATCGGCCGCGGAAAGATCGATGTGCTCGCCGGCGACCTCCTCGACGCCGAGGATCTCCCGATCGGCTTCGAGCTCGACGTCGATCGAGAGGGCGCTGACCTGCGCGGTTCCTTGCCGACGGTCCGAGGCGGAGAACGCGCCCGCCTGCACCGAGGCCAGGATCGGGCTTCCCTTGGCTCTGACGTCGGCTTGGAGCTTGCCGCCGAGAACCGGTCGGCGCCAAATGACGGCACCGTCGCGCACCTCGAACGAAACGACTTCGGGCACCAGAGCCGCGCCAAGCGCCTGGGCCAGCCGGGGCACGTGATCGACCGTCTGATAGGTGTGCGGAAACAGGACGATGTCGGGAGCGTTCGCTCGGATGGCGGCGGCCAAAGCGGCGACGTAGGCGCCCGGCGTGTAAGCCGCGAGCGCCGGAGCCTCGAGGGTCTGCACGGAACCCAGCTCCCAGCTGGCGAGCTCGGCAGCTCTTGCCGAAACCGAGTCACCCATAACGAGGGCATCCACCGTTCCGCCCGATGCTGCGGCGAGCTCCTGCCCGGCAACCAGCGTCTCGAGCGCCATCGGATGGATGCCGTCTGCGCGCGTCTGCGCGACAACCCAGATCTTCGACATCACAGAACCCTCGCTTCCTTGCGGAGCTTCTCGACCAGCTGCCGGGCGCAGTCGGCGGGATCCCCCTCGAAGATCTCGGCGCCCTTACCGCTCTCGGGGAAGAACACTGCCAGAGTCTCGAGCAACGAAGCGGCGGCGCCGACCTCCTCTGCTCCGAGGCCGAGATCGGCCGGGGTCACCGCCGCGATCTCCTTTCGCTTCGCCTGCATGATGCCCTTCAAGGACGCATACCGCGGACTGTTGATTCCGGCCTGCACCTCGATCACCGCCGGCAGAGCCAGGCGCACGATCTCGTTGACACCGCTCTCCATCTCCCGGGTCACCTTCGCCGCCTTTTTGCCGTCTTCCACCTCGAGACCCATGACCAGCCAGGCGTGCGGCCAGCCGAGAAACCCGGCGATGACCGACCCCGTCGAGGAGAACCCGGCGTCGCCCGACTGCGAGCCGGTCAAGACGAGATCGAACTGCTGAGCTTGAATCGCCGCGGCCAGCGCTCGCCCGGTGGCGAGAGCGTCGCCCCCTTCAAAAGCCGGGTCGGCCAGGTGCACCGCGCGAGCCGCGCCCAAAGCGAGCGCCTTGCGCAGCGCTTCGCGCACCCGCTCTCCCCCCAGGCTGAAAACCACGACTTCGCCGCCGGTCTTCTCGGCTATCGTCAGAGCTTCTTCGAGCGCATATCCGTCGCTCTCGTTGATAACGAAAGTCAACTCTTCTTCGTCGATCCAGAGGCTGTCCTTGCGCACCCGCAAGGACGCCTCGGTATCGGGAACCTGCTTCATACAAACCGCGATCTTCATCTCCACCCTCGATCGATTCTTGTATTCGCGGTCCGGAAAGTCGAACCGGCAAAGTCACCTTATTCGCAGGTTCGGGCCGGGGTCAAGCACACCCCCACCAGTTCCCGCTGCGGCTGCCGCTGGAGCCCGAGCGGCACCCGGCCGGCCCGAGTTTCATCTTGGAAAGTGGATACCGCCGTGTTACTTTCCGCCCTGTCCGTGGCGGTTGGTTGAACATGCTCTTATTTCTACAAATCGGAAACGGCGCGGGGCCCTCGATCTTCGAGCTCTTCTGGAGTTCCGGACCGATCGCCAAGCTCGTTTTCCTGATCCTGGGCGCTATGTCGGTGGTGAGTTGGAGCATCATGCTCGGCAAGTTCTTCCAGCTGCGCAAAATCTCGGGCCAGACCGTCGAGTTCATGGAGGTCTTTCGGGCGAGCCAGAGATTCAGCGAGGTCAACTCGGCCGCCGCGCGCCTGTCGGCCTCGCCTCTGGTCGGGCTGTTTCAAGCCGGCTACGCCGAGCTCGACACCCAGATCAAGGCCGGTGGGCACGACCCGGCGACACCGGGCTCCTACCAGATCAGGTCGCTCGAGAGCCTCCGACGCAGCCTGCGGCGAGCGATCAGCGTCGAGCAGACCGTGCTCAGCCGGGGCACGGCCTTTCTGGCCACCACCGCGGCGGCAAGCCCGTTCATCGGACTCTTCGGAACGGTCTGGGGAATCATGATCGCCTTCCGGGACATCGGGGTTACCGGCTCGACGTCTCTTGCGACCGTCGCCCCCGGAATCGCCGAGGCCCTGATCAACACCGCGGCGGGTTTGGCCGCCGCCATTCCGGCGCTCATCGGTTTCAACTACTTCGCCAATCGGATTCGCTACATGCGGGTCGAAATGGAGGACTTCCTGTTGGAGTTCATCAACCTGGCGGAGCGAAACTTCACCTAGCGGTCCGCGCGAACCCAAGGAGACCACTCATGGCCTTCAGTCTCATTCCAGCCGGCGACGAGGATCCGCTGCTGGCCGAGATCAACGTGACTCCGCTGGTCGACGTGATGATGGTCCTGTTGATCATCTTCATGATCGCGGCACCCATGTTGCATCAAGGCATCGAGGTGAATCTGCCCGATGCCGATGCCGAAGTCTTGCCGCTGCGAGTCGATGACCCGCTGGTGCTCTCGATGAACCGGCAAGGCCTGGTTTACGTCCAGGACCAACCGATCCATCCGAGCCAACTGGTGGAGCGCCTGACCCCTATCCTCGCGGCACGTGGCGACGAGAGCATCTTCCTCAAAGGCGACCGCGACCTTCCGTACGGCAAGGTGATCGAAGTTCTCGACGTGCTCAACGGCGGCGGAATCACCCAGATCGGCCTGGTTACCGAGGGGCGCTGAATCGGGACCGCGATGCGACAGTTGGTGGATGACATTCTCGCGGAGCGTGGCCTGCGGCCGAATCGCCGGCGCCGTTTCCTGGCCGGCGCGACCGCCCTCCTCGGCCACGCGCTGCTGGGCGCCGCGATCGCTCTCG
>CALZIK010000126.1 GCA_945787635.1 Thermoanaerobaculia bacterium
GCCAGCCGCCGTCCGCCGAGGGCCGCGCCCGCTCGAGCGCGAGCAGGCCGCGCACGAGATAAGCGTAGTCGGAGAGAAACGCTTCGATCTCGCCTTTGCCCTCCCGCCACGCGTGGAGCAGTTCGCCGTTCGGGTTGCGCATTTCTTCGAGCACGAAGCGCGCCGCGCGCGCAGCCTGCTCGACGAGGTCGTCGTCGCCGAGAAGACGTCCGGCCGTGGCGAGACCCGAGATCGCAACGCCGTTCCAGTCGGCGAGGACCTTGTCATCGACGAGGAGCGGCTTGCGCTTCGAGCGGGCTTCGAAAAGAGCTTCTTCGAGCGGCGCCATCTGCGCAATCAGATCGTCAAGGGCAAGCTGGCGTCGCGCGGCCTGCGCCTCGAGCGGCTCCGGGTGGTGCAGAACGTAGTGGCTCCCCTCGAAGAACGGGGCTCGGTCGAAGCCATAGAGAGGCGCGAGGAAGCCGTACTCCTCCTCGCCCAGGACCCTGAGAAGATCGTCTCGCGACCAGACGTAGAACGCGCCCTCGTGGCCGTCGGTCTCGGCGTCGAGGGCGCTCAGGAAACCGCCCTCGGGTGCGGTCAGCTCTCTCGCCAGGAAGGCCGCCGTCTGGCGCACGACCCGGGCCGCCTGCCGGCTGCCGGTGCGCTCGAACTCGCGGCCGTAGGCCTCGAGCAGCCAGCCGTTGTCGTAGAGCATCTTCTCGAAGTGAGGCACGTTCCACTCGCGGTCGGTCGCGTAGCGGTGGAACCCGCCGCCGAGATGATCGTAGATTCCGCCGCGCGCCATGTGGTCGAGGGTGTTCGCGAGCATCTCCTCCGCCCGCTGGTGGTCTCCCGCGAACTCGGCGAGCAGAAAGAGGTTCGACGGAGTCGGGAACTTGGGCGCGCCGCCGAATCCGCCCCACTGGGGATCGTAGGAGCGCTCGAGGCCGGCCAGCGAACGCTCGGCGGCCGAGCCGTCGGGGAGCCGCGCGGCAGGCTCGGGCCGCTCTTCGAGACTGTGCCGGATAGCCTGGGCGACGCTTCCGGCCTGCTCCTCCACTTCCCGGCGACGAGTGGCCCAGGCGTCGGCCATGGCGGTCAGCACGGTGCGGAACGCGGGCAGGCCGGGGCGATCGATCGGAGGAAAATAGGTGCCGGCGAAATAGGGCTCGAGGCTCGGCGTCAGAAACACCGAGTTCGGCCAGCCGCCGTGCTGGGTCAGGATCTGGGTCGCCGACATGTAGATCTCGTCGAGATCGGGGCGCTGTTCGCGGTCGAGCTTGATGTTGACGAAGTGCCGATTCATGAGCGCCGCGGTCTCCTCGTCGGTGAACGACTCGCGCTCCATGACGTGGCACCAGTAGCAGGTCGAATAGCCGACCGAGAGAAAGATCGGCTTGTCTTCCTTCTTGGCCAGCTCGAGCGCCTCGGCCCCCCAGGGGTACCAGTCGACCGGGTTGTCCTTGTGAAGAAGCAAATACGGGCTCGAAGACTGCGCGAGGCGATTCATCGGGCGAGTATACGAATCGCCCGGAATCGGGGACACGTTCTTGGAGCGGTCGAGCTCCGTACCGACCGTCTTCTCGCGTTGAAACTCTCGGGTAGCGCCAACCGATTGAGGACCGCCGGTACCTCGTCTCGCTCGCGCCTCGCGGACTCGGCTGAACGCTCGCTCGTACGAGGCACGCGGCCGGCCCTGCAGCCGCGAATCGGAGACTCGCTTACTGCGGTTCTCATGCCGGCCTGCTTGCCGCGAGGCAGCGTCATGACGCCCCTGCCCGACCCTCAAGGCACAGCTGTTGTAGCGGTCGACGTCTCTGTCGACCGTCTTCTCGCGCAGAGATCCTCCGGTAGCACGCTGCGATTGAGGGCCGCCGGTACCTCATCCCGCTCGCGCCTCGCAGACTCGGCTGAACGCTCGCTCGTACGAGGCACGCGGCCGGCCCTGCAGCCGCGAATCGGAGACACGGTTCCTTCGGTTCCCCCGGTGACCGGTTTGCAGCGAGGCTGGGTCGTGACGCCCCAGCGCAACGCTCAAGGCACAGCCGTTGGAGCGGTCAACGTAACTAACCAGAGCGGCCCTCGGCTGAAAGGCCGGCCGGGTGCCTCTTGCGACCGAGGTCTTCCGAGTGAGAAGAGGCACCGGCGGCCCACTATCGGTGCTGTGTACCGGAGGGTCCGTGCCACGAAAGACGGTCGACAGGGGCGGCGTCGACCGCTACAACGGGTACACCACTGATGAACGGACGGTCGAAAGGGGCGTCGACCGCTACATCTCTCGCGGCAAAACCAGTCGGGACGGGACACCGACGAAATGGTGTCGCCGAGTACACTGCGCACCATGAAACGCATCACAGCCCCTCTAGTGCTCGCCCTCATCTCGATTCTCGTTTCCGCTCCGCTGTTCGCCCAGAGCGGGCGCATCCCGACTCCGGCCAAGCACGGCATCGTCACCGGCGCGCACTATCTGGCCTCGGAGATCGGGGTCCAGGTCCTGAAGGACGGCGGCAATGCCGTAGACGCCGCGGTCGCGACTGCGTTTGCGCTCGCGGTGACGCACCCCTCGGCCGGCAATGTCGGCGGCGGCGGGTTTCTGGTGTCTCTCGGCGCCGACGGCGCGGCCACGACCTTCGACTTTCGGGAGAAGGCGCCGCTCGCCGCGACCATGGACATGTATCTCGACGAGAGCGGCGAGATCCTCGAGACCAGCAACCACGAGGGGCCGCTCGCGGTCGGCGTCCCCGGAACCGTCGCCGGTCTGTGGCTGGCGCACTCGAAGCTCGGCAGCCGACAGTGGCGGGAGCTGGTGCAGCCGGCGGTCGCGCTGGCCGACAACGGCATTCCGTTCTCGTGGGCGGACCAAAGATTCGCCGAAGGGCTTAGGGCCGAAGAGAAGCCCTGGTACGACGCCGCGAAGGGGGTGTTCCTGCGTGATGGCAAATCTCCATACGAGCCCGGCGAGACCTGGCGGCAGCCGGAACTCGCCGCCACACTCGCTCGCATCCGCGACGCGGGCCGCGACGGTTTCTACAAGGGGAAGACCGCCGCGCTCTTAGCGAAGTTCATGCGACAGCAGGGCGGCCTCATCACGGAGGAGGACCTCGCGCGCTACCAGGCCGTCGAACGCGAGCCGGTGCGAGGCACCTATCGCGGGTACGACGTCGTCTCGATGCCGCCTCCGTCGAGCGGAGGCGTGGCCGTGATCGAGATGCTCAACATCCTCGAAGGCTTCGACCTCGGCGAAGCCGGCCACAACTCGGCCCGCTACATCCACCTCTTGACCGAGGCGATGCGGCGAGCGTTCGCCGACCGGGCGCACTTCATGGGCGACCCGGACTTCAACTCCGACCTGCCGGTCGCACGGCTGACCTCGAAGGAGCACGCGCGCGCGCTTCGAGGACGTATCGATCTTCTCGGCGCATCGCCGAGCGATCCGCAGGCCTTCGACTCGATCTACCTGCCGGCCGAGAGCGAGGAGACGACCCACCTCGCTATCGTCGACACCACCGGCAACGCGGTTTCACTCACCTACACGCTGGAAGAGAGCTACGGCTCGCGTATCGTCGCCGAGGGCCTGGGATTCCTTCTCAACAACGAGATGGGCGACTTCAACGCCATTCCCGGAAGAACCGACGACAGCGGCCGGATCGGCACGCCGCCGAACCTAATCGCGCCGGAGAAACGAATGCTGTCGTCGATGACCCCCACGATTGTCGCAAAGAACGGCAAGCCCTTCCTGGTCATCGGCAGCCCCGGCGGCCGGACCATCATCAACACTGTGCTCCAGGTCATCCTGAACGTGATCGATCACGGCATGAACGTCGGAGAAGCGGTCGAGGCGCCCCGGTTTCACCACCAGTGGCTGCCCGACCAAACGCGCTTCGAGCGTCATGGCTTCTCAGCCGACACGCTTCGCCTCTATGGCCTGCTCGGCCACGAGATCAGCTTCCGCGGCTCGCTGGGGCAGGCCAACGGCATCCTGATCGACCCGGAATCGGGCCTGCGCCACGGCGCCGCCGACTCGCGAGGCTTCAACGCCAAGGCAGTCGGGTATTAGGGAAGACGGTCGACACGGAGATCGACCGCTACAGAGAGTCGGGCGACAGGGGATCGACCGCTGCGGCGGCTCGGCGGTTGCGGTCGCTGAAGGAGCGCCGGTCTGTCTCGCAGCGAGCCTCTCTTTGCTCGCGCAGAGACAGATCGGCGCGACACTATCGATGCCGATACCTCAGAGTCACTTCGCAAAACCGTTTCTAGGCGCCACTTTGAGAAAGGTGCCCTCGAGTGCCGCTAGACTCGGACCGTGCGCATTGTCTCCCTGGTCCCGAACGCCACCGAGATCCTGTTCGCCCTCGGCGCCGGCGACCTGGTGGTCGGAGTGAGCCACGAGTGCGACTACCCGCCCGAGGCCGCCCGTCTGCCCCAGCTCACCGGCAGCGCCCTGGCGCCGGATCTCGCGCCCGCCGAGGTGGATCGCGCCGTCGGCGAGCAGCTCGGCGGCGGCGAGAGCCTCTACACCCTGGACGAAGAACGAATCGCGGCGCTCGCGCCCACGCTCATCGTCACGCAGACTCTCTGCCCGGTGTGCGCGGTCTCGACCGAGCAAGTCGAGGGTGCGATCGCCCCGATTGCGACCTGCCCGGAGGTGGCTTCTCTCGACCCCAAGACGCTCGCGGACGTTTTCCGCGACATTCGAACGCTCGGCGATTCGCTCGGCCGGAGCGAAGTCGCCGCGAGCCTGATCGGCGAGCTCGAGAGCAGAATCGAGGTCGTGCGAGCCGCCCTACGTGACCGTGACCGACCGCGGGTGGCCGCCCTCGAGTGGCTTGATCCACCGTTCGCCGCCGGACACTGGATCCCCGAGATGATCGAGATCGCGGGGGGCGAGGATGTCTTCGCCAAGGCCGGCGACCCCTCCCGGCGAGTCGAGTGGACGGCCGTGGCCAAAGCCGACCCGGACGTGATCGTCGCGATGCCCTGCGGCTTCGATCGTGCGGGTTCGGCGGCGCAGGTGGAAGCGATCGCCGACAACGCGATCTGGCGGGCACTCCGGGCGGTTCGCGCAGAGCGGGTCGTCCCCGTGGACGCCAACGGCTGCTTCAGCCGCCCCGGACCGCGGCTCGTCGACGGCATCGAAGAGCTGACTCGCGCCTTCCACGGTCTGCCCTCGTGAACGCCGCGTCGCCGGAATCGACTTTCGCCTTCAAAGTCGCGCGAAGGCTCCTGACGCCGGTGAGCCGGCGCCTGGCGCTCGGGGGTCCGATGCCGGTGCTCTGGAGCAGCGGCACCGATCGCGCGCGCGAGTCGAGCCTCGAGGTCTGCATGATCGTCGTTCCGGGCATCGAGGAGCTCGCCCGGCGAAACGCCGCCGACCTCGCGACCAGGTGCCGGCTGACGGTCGTCTTGAACGGCTACGGCAGCTCAGGGGCCGACCGGATCGCGCCTACCTTCCTCGCCGAATCGGTCATTCGGCTAAGAACCCTGCCTCGTTTCCCGGTGAAGCACGGCACCGCACTGACCGGTCTTCTGCACAGGGCATCGGACGACTTCGCGATCCTCGATCCCGATTGCCGAATCTCGGATAGCCGCTTGCTCGAGCGGCCCGAGTTCAACGCAGTCGAGTTTCTCGCAGCACCCGACCATCCGCACTTCTTCAACACCAACCCGACGACCGGCGAGCGGTTCCCCCGGACCCACTTCCTGATCATCAACCACGGCCTGATTCGCCGAACCATGTCCGCGCACCGAATCACCGCCGAAAAATACCGTCGCTCCCCCGCCCGCCTTGCCGCGCAGCTCGCGAGACTAGGCTACGGCTCGAACAACTTCCCGCGCGTTTACCTGCAACACTTCGACACCTTGCTGCTCGTGATTTCGATGGCGCTCGCCGACGGCCTTCGAGTGCGCTGGCTCCCCGTGGGCACGGATCAGATCCGCCATCTGAAACACGCTCGAGCGCGCGGCCCGGCGACCGCGAGCACCTGACGGCAACCGTAACCGGCTACGGAGCGGTCTCGGCGAGATCCTCTTCTTCGTCGGCGCCGGAGGTTCGAGCCGCGATGAGGAGAATAACGACGTTCCACGCGTTCCACCAGGCGACCGTGTACCAGTTCGGCCAGGCGACCAGCGCGAAGTAGTTGAGCATCCCCAGACCGAAGGCGGCTCCGAGCCATCCGCGGGCCTGCACTTCAGGCAGGTGCCAGCGAGACAGCATGAGCATCGCGAAGATCAGAACCACCGTGGCGGCGGCAGGCGCGGGGATGTGATCGCGCATCAGCACCAGCGCCATCATGTATCCGGCGGCGATCGGTGTCGGAACGCCGGTCGTTCGACTCGCCTTCTGGTGCTCGTCGGAGGTCAGGTTGAACCGGGCCAGACGGTAGACGCCGGCCAGCACGAAGCTCACCGCGACGAACACGCCCAGGCCTTCGAGCGGCCGGAGCATTGCTTGATGCACCAGGAACGCGGGCGCGGCGCAAAAACTCAGGCTGTCCGACAGCGAGTCCATTTCCTGGCCGAACTTGCTGGTCGCGTGAAGCATGCGAGCTACCCGCCCGTCGGCAAGATCGAGCAGAACCGCGACGAGCAGGAGAATCACCGCAAGATGGAACTTCCCGTCGGAGGCCGCCAGGATCGCGAGAAACCCGACGACAATGTTCGCGGCGGTGACCGCGTTGGGAACGAAGAGAAGCTTGCGGCTGGGCTGCATGGAAGCGCGATTGTACCGCAAGTTCGTTAACGGACAGCTTGCGGGAGCCAAGTTTCTCCGCCGGCGCCGTTCATTTGCCAGTAGGGGATGCGCTCGCACTTGGCCAGGCGGTAGCTGGTCCCGTCGCTGCCCTGGTAGCGAACCAGAGGATGCGGCGCCTGTGCGGCGAAGAAAAAGTGCATCCAGCCGCTGTCCGTCGTCAGCTCGAGATCGATTGTGTCGAAGGTGCCGGCGGGGACCGTGTGCCTGGCCTCGCGACGCTCGAGGCTGTAGGTAGTTGGCAGGAGTTTCGGAAACCGCCCGGTCATTAGACTGGGAAAGACCTGAACGGTCGCCGGAAGCGGGCCGTCGAGATAGTCGCGCAGGGCCAGCGCCAGGCCGTCCGCCGGCACGGCGCCTTCCGGATAGCTTGACGAGGCTTCCCCCTGGCCGTCGAAGTACGACCGGGTGTTCAGCCTGCCGTCGAGCACCTGCGCGGTCGAGATGCCGCAGCCCTCGGAGCTGGTCACGGCAAGCTTCTGCAGGGTGCCCGAATCTCTACGCAGAAAGACGCTCGCCATCTGATGGTAGGTGTAGATCCCGGTCGGCACATCGCGCACGTGGTTGAGCTTGAGAACGTCGAAGCCGTTCGGGCGAGGCGAATCCGCCTTCACCTCGAGATCGGGCGCCCAGGGCTCCTTCACCGAGATGAGCAAGGCGCGGCCTGGATTGTCGCGACCGTACCGGCTCCAATCGATCTCGTACACGCAAAACTCCGCGTTGCCGTCGTCCCAGACAGCGTCCCGGCGCCAGCCATCGGCGGCGTCGGCCCTCGGCACCGCGACCGCACCGGTCCACACCGAAACCAGGAAAGCGCCGAGGATCACGGCGGCGTACTTTTCGTGTCTAATGATCATGTGCGAATCTCCTTCAGAACCAGCGCCGCTATGCTACATTCCCGTTCGCCAGACCGGCCGCCCCGCCGGTCGCGCCCCCGGTAGCCCACACCCAGAGCACCTCCATGGATCTATACGAGAACATTCTCGAAACGTTGGGCAATACGCCCCTGGTGAAGCTCGGCCGCTTCTTCGACGGCCCGGCGACGCTCGCCGTCAAAGTGGAGTCGTTCAACCCGGGCTCGAGCGTCAAGGACCGGATTGGCGTCGCCATGATCGAGGCTGCCGAGCGCGAGGGCAAGCTCAAACCGGGCCAGCCGATCGTCGAGCCGACCTCGGGCAACACCGGCCTGGGGCTCGCCATCGCCGCGATTCTGCGGGGCCACCGCATGATCTGCACCGCGGCCGACAAGATACCGACCGAGAAAATTGCGCTGCTCGAGGCCTACGGCGTAGAGGTCATCACCTGCCCGACCAACGTCGCCGCCGACGACCCGCGCTCGTACTACAAGACCGCCGAGCGGATTCGCGACGAGCAGGGCGCCTACCTCCCGTACCAGTACTACAACCAGGCCAACCCACAGGCGCACTACGACTCGACCGGCCCTGAGATCTGGCGGCAGACCGACGGCAAGGTGACGCACTGGGTGGCCGGCGTCGGAACCGGCGGCACCATCAGCGGAACCGCCAAGTACCTGAAGGAGCAGAACCCGAACATCAAGGTTATCGGCGTCGATCCGATCGGTTCGGTCTACCAGTACTACAAGGAGCACGGAGAGCTCCCCCACGAGGACGAAATCCACCAGTATCTGATCGACGGAATCGGCGAGGATCTTCTGCCCGAGAGCGTCTGGATGGACACGATCGACGAGGTCATCAAGGTCGACGATCGCTCAGCCTACGACGCGGTGTTCGAGCTCGCCCGTAAGGAGGCCATCTTCACCGGCTCTTCAGGAGCAGCGGCTGCAGTCGGCGCGCGCCGCGTGGCGCAGGAGCTGGGGCCGGACGCGCTGGTCGTGACGCTGTTCCCGGATTCGGGCGAGCGCTACTTGTCGAAGCTGAATCCCACCTGGCTCCGCGCCCACGGCCTGCTGGGCGACGGCTAGGGTGCCATCTGCGGCGTTGGGCCTGGCATCTGACACCCCAGCCATCGCCCAGCACGCCACCGTCTCAGAGCGCTTCGCGCGCGGTCGATCTCCTGCAGGGCCGGGTGAGTTCATTCCGTAGCGAATGACGCCCGACAAGACCGGCGTTACGCAGAAACCTCGAGGACACCCTTCAAGGGTGTCCCCTTCCGACTGGTTTTGCCAGGGGCCCCCTCCCTACTCGTAGACCTCTCCTTCATGCCGGATCCAGCCGCCCTCATGGCGGCCCTGCGGGTCGTGATGGGTCCAGTGCAGGACGCCGCCGCGCTCGTTCCACTCGTACTCACCCTGGATCTCGACGCGGTCGCCTCGACGCAAGGGCACCCGCGGGGCGAGATCGATGTTGTGGGCGACCAAGAGCGTCCGGCCGGAGGCAAGCTCCATGATGAAGCGCTGATGTCTGGAACCCTCGTTGTCGTCGCCGAGAACCCGCTGCACCACGCCACCGGCTCGCACCACGACATCGGAACGACGCTCTGCGAACAGTTGTTCGATCTCGCCCGGGCCGGCAGCCTCCACGGCGCTCGGAGCCGACGCGCCCGAGCCCGCGGGGGCCCACAACACGAGGTCTCCGATCCTGACCTTCCCCTCCTGGATCCACTGGGCGGCCAGATAGGCAAGGCCCACCAAAGCCAGTACCAGGGCTCTGCGGGGAAGCCGACGGGAACGAGCGCGCATCGCGCGCGGATTGTACCCACTCGTTCTAACCTTCAGGTGACGTTTTAGGTTACACTCCTCCCGGTTCCGACCGCAGAGAGTTTCAGTTCCCGAGCGGCGATCCGCACGGGAGAAAGGAAATCGTATGAATTGGATCAAGATCCTACTGGCGGGCATCGTGGGCGGCGTGCTCATGAACATCGCCGAGTTCGTGTTGCACGGGGTCATCCTGGCGAAGACCTACACCAAGTACCCCGAGGTGTTCACCCAGGAGCAGGCCAATCCCCTCTACTTCCTGCTGATCGCGCTGGTCATCGCGTTTTTCGGGGCAATCCTTTTCTCGAAGACTCGCAAGTGCTGGGCCGATGGCTGGATGGGCGGCGCGACCTTCGGCTTCTTTCTCGGCCTGGTCGTATTCTGGGGGAGGTTCTACGACGCTCTGACGGTCGACGGCTATCCGTACTTCCTGAGCTGGTGCCAGGGTGGCTCCGCGTTGATCGCGTTGACGATCATGGGCCTCGGACTCGGCCTGGTCCTCAAGAACTAGCTGCTGCGAAAGCGCCTTCGTCAGGCGGCTCGGGCCTCTCGGGCCGCCGCGGCGAACCTGCGCACGATCTCGCGAGCGGACTCGATCCCGGTAACGCCGGCAACACTCTTGCCGGCCTGCCAGTAGTCCTTGTCGCCGGCTTCGTCGAGCGACGCGTGCTTGAGCTGCCAGAGCGACTTGGCGGCGTAGAGGATGCGCATCCAGTGCTTGCGCCTTCGGCCGCGCAGCATCCAGCGCGCGAACGCCCCGGCCTCGAGCCCCATGCGCTCGATATAGGGCGTCCTGATGACCGAAACCGGAACGCCGGTGATCCGCTCGCTCAGAACGATATCGGCCTCGCCCGCATCCACGATCGCCTGCTTGTAGGGGGCGGCCGAGTTGCATTCGGTCGTGGCGATAAACCGAGTACCCATCTGGACTCCGGCGTAGCCCACCTCGAGCGCCTCGACGAAGCGCTCCTCGCTGCCGACGCCTCCGGCGCAGACGATCGGAACATCGAATACCGCGAGCTCCTCGTACAGCTCCCGGACGCTCTTGCCACCCGCGTGCCCGCCGGCCCGGTTGTTGACCGCGATCAAACCGTCCACGCCCCCGTCGAGGCCCTTTTGCGCCCATTTGCTCTCGGTGACGTCGTGGTAGACGACCCCGCCCACCGCATGGGCCTTCTCGCACACCCACCTGGGATTGCCGAGCGAGGTGATGAAGAAGCGAACTCCCTCTTCGATCGCCACGTCCACCCACCGGATCATTTTGTCCATGTAGCGCTGTGACGACGTTTCGATCAGCGCGTTCATCCCGATCGGCCGCCCGCCCGCCAGCTCGCGCATCAGGCGGATCCCGTCGCGGTAGTCGTGACCGTGAACGTAGGTCAGAGAGATCGGTTGGAACACGCCGAGACCACCGACCAAGGAAACGGCGCCCACCAGCTCGGGATTCGAGCACGGGTACATCGGCCCGCAGATGAGCGGGGTCTCGATCCCGGCATGGCGGGTCAACGCGGTCTCGAGGGCGGTCGCGCTCGCCGGCCGGGCCTCGCTAGCCAAACCCGTTACCTCGCGGGCTGAGCAGCCAAGTGGCACACACGCGGGCTACTTCGTCGCCCTCGCTGTCCCGAATCACCGCCTCGACCAGGTGCTCCGTAGGCTCGGTAATCTTCTCCAGCGTGCTACGACACTCCGCGGTCAGCCGACCCCTAGCTTTTTTCTTGTACTCGGTCGAAAGACGAGTGACGATCCCGCGGACGCCGGCCGGAAGAGCGGTGAGAGTGGCCAGGCCGCTCGCGACCTCGCCAAGGTTGGTCAACGCGACCGCGTGGACCGATTCGAGATGGTTGCGTACCTTCCGCCGGTCGCGCAAAACCGCCCGTACGTAGCCCGGCTCGAGCTCGGCGACCCGGGCGCCGATGGTGCCGGTGTACGGTGCGCCGCGCCCGACGAGAAAGCTGAACAGGGCCTTGCCACCCGGGAGGCCCTGTAGGCGGTGCCAGTTCGCCAGAAGGCGCTCTCCCGGGGATGCGTTGTCGCGAGGCATGGAGACACAATGCTACGCGATTCGAGCGCGCGTTGACGACCGCATCGTTCTCACCAAAGTCCACCGGAAAATATTTCCGAACCGGGTCGGAACCAGAAACGGCCGCAGAGCGTCCTTGTTTGAGACCACGGTCCACGATCCCACGCTGCGTCGCAGGCGATAGGCAGAACGCCCAGACTAGGGAAGAAGCAGGCCGAATGGGCACCTTTTCACCAGATTGCACTCACCACCACCTCGACCGTCAGCCCATGGCACCGGACTCGCACGCTTTGGCTGCAACCATCACGAACCTGGCGCCGGTCAACGGCGCAAAGGGCGATATCGGATGATTCATGCGGTAATATACCCTGATCCGGCAGATCCTCAGGTCACGGTCCGGCCGCCGAGACCTGAAACGGCCAGTCTCGGACAGCCGCCAAGGAGGTAGCGATGGCTCGTGCAAGAACCCCGGCCCGCGGTTTTTTCGGCTCCGAGCGCAGAGCCTTCCCGATTCGCCGCTTGCGTGCCCTGCCCGGCAGGCGCCTGGTACCCGCTTGGTTCATCGAAGAGCAGCGCAAGACGGTCCATCGGGCTCACCGGTTGGTTCGCAAGGCGCTGAAGCCCGCCTCGAACAAGATCACACCCGAGCAACGGTTGGTCCAGAGAGCCACCGCGGGTCTGACCCTGGCCGAGATGGCCGAGGTCTCCGAGCTGGGCTACAAGAGGTTCCTGAGTCGACAGCTCGACCCCGAAACCATCGACGACGGCGGCTTCGAGGATGCTCTCCAGGAAGCACTTCCCACTCTGGCGATGACGCCCTACGAGTTGTTCACGTCGGGTGACGGCTTTCGCGGGTTCATCGAGCTCGTGGTGGCGAGGATCCTGCGCTCGGCGTACAGCCCCCGGCAACTGTTCGAGCGGATGGTCGAATTCTGGACCGACCATTTCTCGATCGACATCCTCGCCAACCACGGCTACCTGCTGAAACCCACCGACGAGCGAGAAGTCGTCCGTCCCCACGCGTTGGGCAGGTTCCACGATTTGCTGTCCGCGAGCGCCCATAGCCCTGCGATGCTCGAGTACCTGACCAACGACTCGAACGTTCGCGGCCATCCCAACGAGAATTACGCCCGCGAGCTGATGGAGCTCCACACCATGGGGGTGGACAACGGCTACACCCAGGAAGACGTTCGGGAGGTCGCCCGCTGCTTCACCGGCTGGCGGTTCTTCGGGGTTTACAACGAGTTGCCTACCTTGGGGACGTTCAAGTTCGAGCGGGCGTTTCACGACCAGCGCTCCAAACGGGTCCTGGGCCGCAAGATTCCTTCCGGGCGTGGCGAGGAAGACGGCCTCGACGTCATCGCGATGCTCGCGGAGCGTTCCGAGACCGCCGACTTCATCGCCTACAAGATGCTGCGCTTCTTTCAGGGTTACGAACCGGACAAACGGTCGGTCAAACGAGTGGCCGCCAAGTTCAGAAACACCGGCGGCAACATCAGATCGACTATGAAGACCGTGCTCTCGAAGTCCATGATGAAGAAAGCAGAGCCCAAGCTGAAACGTCCGCAGCACCTGGTCGCCTCCGCGCTGCGAGCCACCTCCGCGGACGCGAACAATCTGGGCTTCGTCTTCGAGGCTCTGGAAGCTTCCGGCCATCTGCCCTACGCCTGGAGCTCCCCGGACGGCTACCCCGATAGCGACATCTATTGGTCGGGGTACGTCTTACCGCGATGGAACTTCGCGGCCGACATGCCCGATCCTGGCGAATCCGGAATCAACATCGCCCCGGATCTTCTCGACGACTCGTTGTCACCCTCGCGGTTCGTCAGACGCCTCGACCTGAGAATGTTCAACGGCACGATGACCGACGAGACCCGAGTCGGCGTCGAGGAGTTCTTGAAGGCGGGCAAGATCAACACCAAAAGACTGCGCGAAGCCGTCGGCCTCGCACTCGCCGCTCCCGAATTCCAGACCTACTAGCCCGAGAGTGTCGCCAGGAGGTACCTGATGAGCCAACACAAGTGCAAGGGATGCGACGAGTACCGGCACCTCTCCCGCCGTCAATTCGTCGGGCTGTCGGCCGGCCTGGTGGTCGCCGCTGCCGCGCCGTCATGGGTTCCTCGGGTCGCGTACGCCCAGTCGGAGAGCTCCGAGCGCGACGTCATGGTCTCGGTCTTCCTGCGCGGTGGCCTCGACTCGCTTTCGATGTGCGTGCCGTTCAACGAGCCGGACTACTACGCGCTGCGCCCGACGATCGCCGTGCCGCCCCCGGACAGCGGCCAGGCCAACCGCGCTCTGGATCTCGACGGCACTTTCGGAATCGCTCCGACGCTGGAGCCCTTGATGGAGCCCTTCCAGGACGGTGAACTGCTCGTCGTCCACGCGTGCGGTCTACCCGAGTCCAGCCGCTCCCACTTCGATGCGATGTACTTCATGGAAGTGGGAGAGGCCACACCCTCGCCAAGCAACTTCACCGGCTGGCTGGGGCGGCATCTCCAGTCCACCGCGCCGACGATGCGCGACGGCGTGCTACGGGCGGTCGGCATCGGCTACGGGCTCCAGCGGACCCTGGTCGGCGCGCCCAAGGCGCTGCCGATCTCCGACCTGGCGAGCTTCGGCTTTACCGGATCGGGAGCCACCAAAAAGCAGCGCAAGGCAGTGCTGGAAGAAATCTACACCTACGCAAACGAGCCGCTCAGAACCTCTGCCAGCGACACCTTTCGCACCGTCGACACTCTGAAGCGGATCGGATTCTCCGGGTACAAGCCCAAGGGCGGCGCCAGGTACCCCGATTCCGAGTTCGGCTACGCAATGCGCTCGACCGCGGCGCTGATCAAAGGCGACGTCGGAGTCGAAGCCGTCGCGGTCGACATCGGCGGCTGGGACACCCACGACTTTCAGGGCAATCTGGACGGCTCGATGATGTATCTCCTCCAGGAACTGGCCGAGTCGCTCGGCGCGTTCTACCGCGATCTCAAAGCGTCGAACGTCCGTAACGTGGTTACGGTCGCGATGTCGGAATTCGGCCGCAACGTGTTCGAGAACGGCAGCCAGGGAACCGATCATGGTTACGGAGGCCTGATGCTCGCCATGGGCGCGAGCATCAACGGCGGTCAGGTGTTGACCGAGTGGCCCGGCCTCGAGCCGTCGCAGCTCTTCGAGGAGCAGGATCTTCAGATCACGATTGACTACCGCGACATCCTGACCGAGATACTCACCCGGCGGATGGGCAATGCCGACTACCGGACCGTGTTCAACGACAAGAGCTACTCGCCGAAGACCCTCGGCGCGGTGATCTAGTTGACCGTGCCCGGCTCCTTGTCCTGTGGCCGGCTCGAGATCGTGATCTTGTAGCCGTCGGGGTCTTCGACCGAGAGATCGCGCAACCCCCAGGGCTGGTCGGTCGGCTCGGTGGCAAGCGTTCCACCCCGCGACTTGATGTCGGCGGCGACCTGATCGACACTCTGGGCGGTCTCGCAGTAGATACGAAATCCGACTCCCTTGACGCGATCGGTGCCTTTGGCGAAGTCGTCCTGGCCGAGGATAAGACCCACAACCCCCGCTCGCAGGCTGGCGGCTACCAGTTTGTCCTCGTGGAGATGCTCCTCCTCCACCACGAAGCCCAAAACGTCGCGGTACCAGGCGATGCTTTCTTTGAGGTCATTGACCGTGAGCGCCGGCATCGCGGAACGCAAGCGCAGGGTCTCAGGCTGTTTTCGCTCTTTCATGGCGACCTCCCTTGGTCAGTTGGACCTGTCGGCGACGTTACCACCGCGTTGACAGCAAGCTGAACGGACCCGTACTCTCGGCCCGATCCAAACAACCGGACCGGAGGTCGAATGCTTCGAAACCTACCCAGCCTGTTGGCGTTAGCCTTGCTCACCCTCGCCTGCACACCACGCTCCACTCACAACGCGGTGATCGCGCAACTGGAGACCTGCAAGGCCGACCTGGAAACCTCCCGAGCGGACGCCGTAGCGTGGCGGGATCGGCTCGACACCTGGGAACACCAGATCGGATTGCGACTTCAGGAACAGGAAGCCGCCACCGCGCTCAGCCTCGACACCATCCAACTCAAGTTCAACGAGATCCGTTCGGCGGTGCCACAGGTGATCGAAACCGAGGTCGGCGGTCACATCGACGAGGTCGAGCAGCTCCTGATCGCAGGCTTTCGCGACCTCTCAAAGGGCAACCACGCGCTGCAGGAGCAGCTCGAGGACACCCGACAGCTGCTCAGCGAGGCTCGGCAGGAGCTTCAGACCGGCAACCAGCTCGCGCGAACCGCGCAGACCGAGCGGCGCGAGATTCGCGGGCACATCTCCGGCCTGACTTCGGAAACCACCGCCCTCGTCGCCCGCATTCACGAGTTCGATCGCACCCGTCTGCAGTGCAAGAAGTGCGACGAGTATCTCGACCTGCGTCAGCGCAAGGCCGCCGACATCGCCGAGTTCCACAACGACATCGTGGAGCATCTGTCCGCGCTGCAGAGTGCCCTGGTCGGCGCCAAGGCAAGCGAGCCTCCCGCCGAGCAGACGCCGGGCGCCTGAACCCAACTCCCCGCCCGGCGCCGGCTCCCTGAAGGCCGCCGTTTTAGCGCGAATAGACGGCTGAGCCGCCGTTACGTTTCGCTCGAGTCGTCGCTCGCCTGCGACGGTCGCCCACCGATCTCGCCGAGGCACTTTGGCGCGCCCCCTGACCGCACAAGTCTTGATCGATAAATCAAGTTATCTTGTCATTCTGTCTTATTTTTAGTATCTTATGTCAATTCTGCTTGTTTTTTCTTCAAAGAGACTTGACATTATGGAATCTCATCTTCCTTCCCCGGCCTTCTTCTGGCGCAGCTGTGGCGAGCCGCCCGCGGCCTGGTTTCTCGTCGGGATGCCGCTCGCTCTCCTGGCGCTCGACAACGGTTCGAGCCTGGGCGCCGCGATGGCTCGCCTTCTGGCGGTGCTTCTGGTTGCCGCGCTGATCTGGGCCCGCGGCCTGGGCCCTGGCGGGGCCTGGCACGAACGGCTGTTCGTCTGCGCCTGGGCGGCCACGTGGGCTGGAGCGCTCGGAGCCGCCGTGACCGGTGCCGCCTGGGCGGCCTCC
>CALZIK010000127.1 GCA_945787635.1 Thermoanaerobaculia bacterium
AGCCGGCCGTTGTTGCAGGAGCTGGACCGGGGCGTGACGCTGGTCAAGGGCACCGGCATGTTCAGCGGCAGAGAGCACGGCATTCTGATGTGCGTCGTCCGTGGTCGCCAGGTCGCCCGCCTCAAGCAGATCGTCTACAAGAACGACGCGAAGGCCTTCGTCGTCGTCACCGGAGTGCAAGACGTGCGCGGCGAAGGCTTCCGACCGCTCGAGGCCTAGTGCGCTTTAGAACGGTTTGAACCCGGGTAAGCCGAAACGCTCCGTGCCGAGGAGATGCGCGATCGGCCAGAAGTAGGCGATCGCGATCAGCACGATCGCGACGACCGTCCATAACCCGATCCCCAGGGCAGCTTCCTGATCCAGTTGAACAGACCCTTGGCGCCGCCGAGCCGACGGATCCCGCCCGCGCCCCAAGCCTCCGTTCTTAACCAGAGCCGACACTATAGACTCGACCTCGGACCGTTCCAACCCCCTGGGGGTATCAAGCGCGTGAACCCAGCTCATCGCTTCCTTTCGGCGCTCTGCGCATTCGCGCCGGTCGCGCTTCTCGGCGCCACGCCGGTCTGCGCGCTCGAGATCGTCTCGATAAGCCCCACACGGCACGCGCTCGCGGCGCCGGTCGACACGCGGATCCGGGTCGAGTTCGATCGGCCGATCGAGCGCTCTTCGGTGACACCGCGGAGCCTCTGGGCCTTCGGCCGTTGGAGCGGCGCCGCTGACGGTGTCATCCGGTTCAGCGCCGACGGCCGCACTGTCACCCTGACCCCCGACCGGCGCTTTTCGGCGGGCGAGCAGGTGATGGTCATCCTTTCGCGTGACCTCGCTGGAACCGATGGCTCGCCGTTGCGCGTTGGCGGCTACTCCTACCAGTTCTGGACCCGCTCGCGGGGAAACGGTTTCGACTTCCACGAGATCGACCGCTTCACCACCCGCTCGGCGCCCGAGATCACCAGCCGCGCCTACGGTGGCTTCGGCTCGGATCTGAACGGTGACGGCTTTCTCGATCTCACCATCGTCAACGAGGATACCGACGATCTGCGAGTGTTCTTGAATCGAGCGGATCGAAGCGGCACCTTCTCCGATTTCCTCGAGCCGACGGTCGCCGTCGGCAACGTTCCCAGCCCCAGCGAACCCTCCGACTTCAACCGGGACGGCCTCGTGGACGTCGCCGTGGCCAACACTCAGGACGAAACGGTGTCGATCCTCCTCGGCAACGGCGACGGCACCTTCGCGCCCGCGCGGAATGTCTTCGTTGGCGGTGAACCTCGCGGGATCGCCGTTCTCGACGCCGACGGTGACGGCGACGTCGACATCGCGGCAACTTCGTTCGCGCTCGGCCGGGTGAGCGTGCTCGAGAACGACGGCACCGGCGTCTTCAGCGAAGGGGCGGTGTTCGGAACCGAGAGCGGCGAGCGCGCCATCGCCGCCGGGGACATGAACGACGACGGCCTTCTCGATCTGGTGGTTGGCGAGCTGACGGCGCAGCAGGTGCGAGTCTGGACCAACGACGGTGACGGCTCGTTCACGTCCATGGGCGCCCGGGCTAGCGGCGGCGAGGTCTGGATGCTGGTTCTCGGCGACGTCGACGGCAACCGCACCGAGGACGTCGTGGTCGTCAACAGCCAGACCAACAACGGCGGCGTCCTGATGGGCGACGGCAATGGCCGGCTCGAAGCGCCTCGAATCACCCCGACCGATCCGTTCCCGCTGGCCACCGATCTCGCCGATCTCGACGGCGACGGCGACCTGGACTGGGTCACCTCGAGTTTTTCTGGCAACTGGCTGCTCTTCGAGAACAACGGCTCCGGCTCGTTTTCTCTCGCCGCCGAGTTCGTCGCACCCCAGGCCGCTTCCTGCTCACTGCCCATGGATCTCGACAACGACGGCGTGCTCGACCTTGTCCTGATCGACGAGATCGCGGATGAGATCATCCTTCTGAAGAACCGTCTCGTCTTTCTTGCCTCCGGTTTCGAGTCGGGCGACACGAGTGAGTGGTCCAGGGCAAAGGGTTCGGTCACCGTCGTCGAGCCCGGCCTCTCCGGCACGGGGCACGCCCTCGCGGTGACCGCCGACGGCCGCCGCTCGTTCGTCGAGTCGAAGCGGCCCGGCCGGGAGGACAGCCTGGTGCTCGCCTTCGAGCTCGATCCGCGGCAGCTGGATCTGGGCGCCGAGGTGGTCGAGATCCTGCGCCTCGGCGGCGGGCAGGCTCCCGCGACCCTCACGATGGAGCGATCCCGAAGCCGCTTCCGGGTGCGGCTCTGGGCCCGCGACGCAAACGGCGTGCGGCGCGTCGGCAGCACCCGCATTCGGGCCGACCGGCCGGTCGTGCTCCAGGTCGAATGGTCGAGCGCCTCAGGCTCGACGTTCGCAGACGGCCGCGCTGCGCTGCGCAAGAACGGCCGGCTCCGCGCGGTAGCCGACGACCTCGCCAATCATGGCGAGACCATCCAGAAAGTCCGCCTGGGCTTGCCGCGCGGCACCGGCGGAGTCGTGTCGGGGAGCTTTCTGGTGGACGAGATCCTAATCACGCGCTGAGCTGATCCCGGCTCCGCTACAAGAGGGCAGTGGCGTCAGCCCGTGAGGGTCATCGTGCCGGTCTTCTCCTCGCCGTCCTCGAACACTTCGGCGTGTGTCGCCCTGAACTTGCCCTTCTTGTGCTCGCCTTGAAAGGAGAATGTCCGGCTGCCGTTCTCGTTCCGGACTTTGCCCGAGAGCCCACCTTCGGTGAGACCGCCCTCGGCGACGCCGCGATACTCGTGCTCGCGGTTGTTGAAGGTAAAGCGAAAGACAACGTCCCAGCTCTCCCCTTCGCTGTCACTGCGAGCGGTGAAGATCGCCCGGACCCGCCCCGGCCCGTCCTGATACCCGGTGGTGTAGATGCCGGCGAGAACGTGCTCCTCGCCGGCAGCGGCGAGGCCGGAGCCCGCCAGGAGCAGCCCCAGCAGCAACATCATGAAGATCCGTCGTTGTCCCGGCATTCTGTTCAACTCTCCTCGAGAATCATCGTTCCGGTGTCTTCCTCCTCGAAGCCGCACGTGACCTCGGCATGGGGGACGACCCAAAATCTCATTCGGGAGCCTGCTCGCCGGAGAGAGTCATGCGACCCGTCTGAGACATGAAGCCGCCGGTCGTCTCGGCGTGCGTCGCATGAAACGCGCCCTCACGGTGCCGGCCGCGAAACATATACGATTCCGAGCCGCTCTCGTTTTCGACCTCGCCGGAAAGCTCGCCCTGATCGAGGCCTCCTTCGGCGGTACCGCGAAAGATGTACTCCGCGGTGTCAAAGGTGACGGTGAAGACGACGGACCAGATCTCCCCACCATCCGTCTCGCCCGAAGGGCTGAAGACCGCTCGGATCGGGCCGGGCTCCCCGAGATCAGGAGCCGTGTAGGTTCCGACCAGGACGCGCTCGCTCTCGGCAGCCAGAGCGCTCCACGGGATGGCGACCGTCGATGCCAGAGCCAGGCAGCGCAGAAACGTTCGCATGGGCCTGGGCGAGCGTATCAAGTGCAGCGGCAGGGGCACGGGACGGTCGACATCGAGGTCGATCGCTGCAACCGGAGAGGAAGACGGTCGACAGGGACGTCGACCGCTACAAACTGGAGGAGGACGGTCGACAGGGACGTCGACCTCTACAAACCGGAGGAAGAAGCTCGACAGGGACGTTGACCGCTACAGGAAGAGGTCTCTTTGCAGATATGATCTTGCCCTTATGAGCCGCGACTCCAATCCCCTGGTCAAGTTCGCCATCGAGCGCCGGGTGACCATGGCCATGGCGATTCTCGGGATCCTGGTCCTGGGCTGGATCTCCCTGACCCGGTTGCCGCTCGAATACCTGCCGAGCTTCTCGTCGTCGTCGATCTCGGTGCGAGCCGTGTACCCGTCCTCCTCGCCCGATGAGGTCGAGCGCCTGGTCGTTCGCCCGCTCGAGGAGTCCCTCGGCACGATCAACGGAATCGACACGCTGTCGGCGAGCGCCGCGGCGGATTCGGCCCAGGTCAGGCTCACCTTCATCGACGGCACCGACATGGACATGGCGGCGGTCGAGGTACGCGACCGGGTGGATCGGGTCCGGCACCTGTTGCCCGACGATCTCGACCGCATCTTCATCCGCCGATTTCAGTCCACCGACATTCCGGTGCTGCGCTTCGACCTCTCGGCCCAATGGCCGGAGGAGCGCCTGTTCGACTACGCCGAGCAGACCGTGCTGCGTCGACTCGAGCGTCTCGAGGGCGTCGCCCAGGTCGACATCAGCGGCATCCGCGAGCCGGAGCTCCAGGTCAATATCGACCCGGCCCGACTCCAGGCCCACCGCGTCGATCTTCGCAGCCTCTCCGAAAGGCTGCGGGCCAGCAACCTCAATCTCTCCGCGGGCGACATCCGCGAGGGCAACCGCAAGCTTCTGGTGCGCACGGTCGGCGAGTTCCGCACTCCCCGCGAGATCGCCTCCTTGGTGCTGCGTCCGGACGGGCTGACCCTGGGCGACGTCGCCGAGGTCTCCTACACCCTCCCCGAGAAGGAGTCCTTCAACTACCTCAATGGCGTCGACGCGATCACGCTGTCGGTCAACAAGGCGTCGACCGCGAACCTCCTGGCCGTGGTCGAGCGAGTGAAAGCCGAGCTCGAGGCGATCAAGGCGCTTCCCGACTCCGAGGGCGCTTCGTTCCGGATCTACTCGGACGCCTCGCTCGATGTTCGCAAGGGGCTCGGCCAGCTCCGCAACGCCGGCCTCATCGGCGGTCTGCTGGCGATCCTCGCGGTCTTCCTTTTTCTGCGCCGGCTTCAAACCACCGCCCTGATCGCCATCGCGATCCCGATCTCGGTGGTCGCCACCTTTGTCCTCATGTTCTTCATGCGCCAGGCCGGGCTCTTCGATCTGACCTTGAACGTCGTCAGCCTGGCCGGCCTGATGCTGGCTCTGGGCATGCTGGTCGACAACTCGATCGTGGTCATCGAGTCGATATTCCGACACCGCAGCGAGCTCGGAGAGGACGCCAAGACGGCGGCACTCGCGGGCGCCGCCGAGGTGGCGCTTCCGATCACCGCGTCCACAGCGACCACGATGTGCGTCTTTCTGCCGCTGATTTTTCTCTCGACAGGCGTTCGTTTCAAGCTCTACCTGCAGAACATCGGCTGGACCGTCTGCATCGTGATGGTGGCCTCGCTCGTGGTCGCCCTGACCGTGGTGCCGATGGTGGCGGCGCTCGTCTTGCGCGACCAGACTCCGCACAAGAGCCGCATGATCGACACCCTGCGCACCGCCTACGGCAATCTCCTGCGCTTGACCTTGAAGCACCGCTTGGCGTTCGTGGTCATGATCCTCGCTCTCCTCGGAGGCACTCGCTACCTATTCTCGACCATCGAGCAGTCATTCTCCTCCCGCGCCCTCGAGCGCCAGATCATCCTCAAGATCGACACGCCGCGGCAGTATTCACTGGCTAAGACCCAGGCTCTTTACGATGAGGTCTACGCGCTCATCGACAGCCACCGCGACGATCTCGACGTGGCCGACGTCGCCTACAACTACGACCGCGGCACCGGTCGCTCGCGGGCGAGCTGGCGCCGCGACCGCCAGTTCGACATCTACCTCAAAGACGAAAGCGAGAGCTCGCTTACCACCGCCGAGGCGCGCGAGAAGCTCCGGGCGATGCTTCCGGTCAAGGCCGGGGTCAACCTGCGCATCGCGACCCAGCGGGGGCGGCACGGCAGCTCGGGAGTCGAGGTCCAGCTCATGGGCGACGACACCACCGTGCTGCGCCTGCTCGCCAACCAGATCGCCGGCAATCTCGAGGGTCTTCCGATGATCCGCGACGTCGACACCTCCCTCGAAAGTGGCGACGAGGAGATTCACGTCAGCGTCACGCCGGAGCGCTCTCTCCAGGCGGGCCTCTCGGCCCGGGCCGTAGCCGGTACGGTTTCGTCGGCGCTCTCGACTCGCGACGTCTCGCAGTTCAAGACCGAAGACCGGGAGGTCGGAATAGTCGTGCAGTACCGGCCCGAAGACCGCGAGACCTTCGCGCAGCTCAAGAACGTTCCGGTCTTTGCCAGCCAGGCGCAGCTCCCGCTCGGCGCGCTCGCCGACTTCTCGTTCGTCGAGGGCCCGCAATCGATCGAGCGGGAGAACCGCCAGGCTCAGGTGACCATCTCCGCCAACACCACCGACGCGCGAGCGGCTTTCGGCGCCATGCAATCGATCGGTGCGGTGATGTCGAGTCTGCCCTTCCCGCCCGGCTACAGCTGGAGCTTCGGGCGCTGGAGTCGCTACCAGCAGCGCGATCAGCAGAGCGGCCTGTTCGCTCTCCTGTTCGCGTTGCCACTCGTCTACATGCTGCTCGCGGCGCTTTTCGAGAGCTTTGTCCAACCGCTCGCGATCATGTTTTCGGTACCGTTCGCGCTCTTCGGCGTGGCGGTGGTGATGAAGATCGCCGGCCAACCCTGGGAAACCATGACCATGCTCGGTCTCATCATTCTGATCGGCGTCGTGGTCAACAACGCCATCGTGCTGCTCGATCACATCAACCTGCTCCGCAAGCAAGGCAAGACGCGAGACGAGGCGATCGTTCTGGGCGGACAGCACCGTCTGCGGCCGATCGTCATCACCGCGGTGACCACCATCCTCGGCCTTCTGCCGATGGTGGCGCCCTTCCTCCTGCCGGGAATCTTCGGAGAGGTCGAAGGACGGGCGGCGAGCTGGGCTCCGATCGGGCTGGTCATCATCGGCGGGCTCACGACCTCGACGTTTTTGACTCTTCTCATCCTGCCGACGGTCTACTCTCTGCTCGACGACGCCACCATCCTTGCGCGGCGAGTCGCGCGATCTCTGTAGCGGGACCGGGCAAATCCGAGCAACCTCCTGTAACCTTCGCTCCCTATGCGCCGAGCCGTTTTTTTTCTCGCGATACCGCTGATCACCTTTGCTGTGGCCGCTGGTCTGGCCGGTTGCGGCAAGTCCGCGGCCGATGGCGAGCGGGCGGCGGGCGAAGGAGAGGGAGCACGCGGCGGCCGCCCGGGCG
>CALZIK010000128.1 GCA_945787635.1 Thermoanaerobaculia bacterium
CCGCGGTCGCGCCGGCGCCGCCGAAGGCTCCACCGCCGCCCGTCCAAGAACCGCCTCTCGACCCGCTGCCCGACCCGCTCGAAGCCGATCTTTGGACCGCCGCCGTACGGGCGCCAGCCGAGCCGAACGAACGAAACCAGCGATCGACTTTCTTGTCGAGGCCGAAAGCCAAGAGATAGGGTAGCCAGGCGTCGTCGAGCTGGGGAAGCTCTCTGCCGAGCTCCTCGGCAAGAAGCCGTCGGGCTCGCCAGAGCTGTTTGCGTTTGGCGACCCGCGCTTGGCTTTCCCGCGTGCGCGCATAGTCGAGGACGCCTTTTGTGACCGTGACGAAGAAAAGCGCCACCGCGGCCAGCCCGAATCCTCCGAGCAGCATGCCGGTGGCCGCTGCCGAGCGCCCCGGAGGCAATACGATCGCGACCAGAACGAGAAAAAGAAGCGCGAGCGGAACGGCCATCCAAAAGCCGGCGGGAGCCAGCTGCGCCCCCTTGCGCCGGTACCGGTAGGCGAGGGCGTAGGCGATGCCGGTGGGAAGAAGACCGGCGAGGATCAGCAAGGCGCCCAGAGCCAGCGCGCTCTCGCGATTCCACCAGAACTCGAGGCCGAGCAGCCCCGCGAACCCGATCAGCATCAGGCAACCGGGGGTGCGGTCGGGCGCGCCAATCGAGCGACCCAAGCCAGGCAGCTCGCGCAATCGGCGCTCGAGGGGCGCGCGGAGGATCGACGCCGGTGCGAATCCGGTCGAGCTGTAGCGCTTGCGAATCGCGTCGGTGTCGGTGGTCTTTTGGCCGTCGAAGAAGAGTTTGTCGATGAGCCGGCGCTCGTACCCCTCGAAGCTGTCGCGCTTGGCGATCAGCTCGAGCTCGAGGATCTTGCGATTCCAGAAACCGCCGGTCTCGCGAACCGCGCTCTTGACCCGGCCCTCGTGAACCCAGCGGGCTATGAGAGCGGAGACCTCCGCGGGTCCGACCGATCCGTCCCAGAGCGCCCCGGCCTCCTCGGGTCGCAACGAGAAGACGTTATCCTCGAGCCAGGCTCGATCCAGGGTTTCCGGCGCGTCGGGAGGGAGAAACCTGCCCTGTTTGCGCTCGTGGGCGACGAAGCCCCAGACGCAGGCCATGGCGACGAAAAGGCCGAGTCCAAGACCCGCCAGGCGCCACGAGTCGGACAGGAGGGTCACCGCAGCCGAAGGCGATCCACCGCCCCGGTAGGTGAGCTCCGCGGTCACGACGACGCTCGTGCCCGGGAACAACGCCTCCCGCGCGAGCCTGGCCGGAAAGCCGGCGGGAGCCTCCCAGCTCGGATCGAGCTCGAGGTCCAGGCGAAACCGCTCGATCAATCCATCGCGTTCGGGGAATGCGAAGTCGTGGTCGAGCCGGTAAATGCCGCCGCCGCCGACCAGGACACCCGACAACGAATAGTCGATTGTGTAGATGATCTCGGTGTTGTCGAACTCGGGATCGATCGGCAGCCGGCTGCGCCAGCGCAGCGTCTCTCGGTCGTACCAGCTGTAGTTGTCGACGACGTCGAGGCCACCCCGTTCGAGTGCTCGCTCCCGGCCGGAGGCGGGATCCACACGAGACAAGCCGACGAGTTCCAGTTTCTGGCCGGAGCGCAGGTTGAACGCTCGCTCGCCACCGTTCCAGGCTCCGGTAAAAACCATGTGGTGGCGCTCGAGGACGTGGAGGACTCCGTCGCGGTCGATGCTGGCTTCGACGTCGAGCGCTTTCCAGTGGAGCGTTCGGGCCGAGGCGGGGAACGCCACTGACCCCGCCGTGAGCAGCAAGACCAGGCCGACCGCCAGGCAGCGGCGCCTAGTCATCTTCGGCAAGAGGTGGGCCGCCGGCAAGTGCGTCGCGGCCGCGGGGCATCTCGAAGCGATCGCGAGTGGTGGTGTAGCCCAGACCTCCCATGCGTCCGATCGCGCGCAGCTTGTCGGGATCGACGTGCATCCGGTCGTTGACGAGGTCGTCGCGAATGAAGACGTGAACCACGCGTCCGAGAACGACGTTGCCGCCCCCGGGCCGACCGGGATTGGTGCGAATGACCTCGGAGGTCTGGCACTCGAGCGCAAACGGAGACTCCGCCACTCTTGGGGGCCGAACGAGCTGGGATCTCTTTCTGGTGAGGCCGACGAGATCGAACTCGCTTTCGTCGGCGGCCAGGTCTTCCGCGGCGGCCGCAACCGCCGATGCGTAGGCTTCTACGGCGGCGTTGATCACGAACTCGCCTGTGCCACCCTCTTCGATCGGCTTGCAATTGCGCAGCGTGTCTTTCTCGGTTCCGTCGGGCTGGTTGCCGGGACAGAAGAGCACGGTCATTGGATTCGAACCGACGCCATTGAAAAACGAGAAAGGCGCGAGATTGTCCACCCCCTCGGTGGAAACCGTCGACACAAAAGCGATCGGCCTGGGCACGATGGCTCCGATCAGAAGCTTGTACCGGTTGGCGACCGAAAGAGCCTCAGGGTGAAACTCCATTGCAGCGAGTCTACTTGAGTCAAGGCAGGCCGGTGCACGCTAGTATCTGGCCGCCCATGAATCACGTCCGCTCCGGAAAGTTACAGTCCGAGCGACCTTCTATTGAAGGGTTCGGTATGCTGCGCGCCTGCCGGAAGAAGTGTTGACTGATTCCCTCCCCGTCGTTTCGAGGTCGATCGCAAGGGCCGTCGCGATCCTGGTTGCGATGGCGTGGCTCGGGCACGCCATCGCCGCGACCGTTCCCGGGGGGCTCGAGAGTGTGATCGTGGCTCCTGTCTGGTCGGGCCATCCGGTTGCATTCGCCATCGAGACCATCGGCGAGCGTCAGTACGTCGCCTACTACGATCGAGACCGCCGGATGACGGTCGCCGCGCGGCGGCTCGATTCGGCGGAGTGGACGTTCCAGAAGCTCCCCCAGACGCTGGGCTGGGACTCCCACAATCTGATCGCCCTTGCGGTGGATCGGGACGGCTTTGTGCACGTGAGCGGCAACATGCATGGCGATCCGCTGGTCTATTATCGCACGCAGGCGCCGCACGATATCGGCAGCCTTCAAGAGGCGAGGATGGTCGGGTCTCGCGAGAAGCGGGTGAGCTATCCACTGTTCGTTCATGGACCGGACGGCGCTCTCTTTTTTCAATACCGCGATGGCAAGAGCGGAAACGGCGTGCAGATCGTGAATGCCTACGATCTCGAGACCGGCAGCTGGCGACGGCTCCTTTCCGAGCCGCTTCTCGACGGTGGCGGTCGGATGAGCGCGTATCCCGCAGGCCCGACGATTGGACCCGACGGGTACTTCCATCTCGCGTGGATGTGGCGTGACGATCCCAGCGGGGCGACCAATCACGACCTCTCCTATGCCCGGAGTCCGGACCTCGTCCGCTGGGAAACGGCAGGGGGAGAGCCCTTGCGGCTGCCATTTCGTCCGAACGATCGCGCTGCGGTCGTCGATCCGGTACCTTCGGGGGGAGGCCTGGCCGGAATCGCCTTCGGGGTCGGCTGGGACACCGGGAGCCGGCCGATTCTGACGTATTCGAAGTACGGACCCGACGGGGCGAGTCAGGCCTTCAACGCACGCTATGCCGGCCAGTGGGAGATTCGCCAGGCGAGTGCCTGGGGCTATCGCTGGCCGCTCGACAGGACCGGGACGCTCGGTGACGACATCGTTGTCCGGCCGCCGATTGTCGATTCTGCCGGGCGTTTGATTCAGGAGTTTCGGCATCTCGAGGCGGGCCGCGGCCGCTGGGTACTGGATCCCGAATCCCTGGCTCCGGTCGAGACCCTGCCGGCTCTCGAAACGTTCGAGTCTCTGACCCACCCCGAGTCGGAGATCCCCGGCATGGAGGTGCGCGAGTTCATCCGTGATCGCGAGGGTCGGTACTTCCTACGCTGGGAAACGCTGCCGGTTCACCGTGATCGACCGCGCCGGCCCCCCTATCCCGAACCGAGCATCTTGCGGGTCTTTCGACTTCCGAATCCGGGTCCGGCCGGGTATCCGGGTGCCGAGAGGCCGGACAGCGACTCGCCGAGCGCGCAGGATCCGCCGAGAGCTGCGACCGAAGACAGCGAGCCTGAGACTTCAGAGCCATCTCTCGACCCGGCTCTTCTCGAGGCTCGTGGTGCACGGATCGGAGAGGTCTCGATCGAGGTCGCCAATGTTTTCGACGAGCGCGATCCCACCGAGAATCGAGCGCTGTTTCGTTCGATCAACCGGTTGCGAAGAAAGACCAGGCCGCACGTCGTCCGAAATGACCTGCTGTTCGGAAGTGGAGACCCGTATTCGGCACGACTACTCGAGGAATCGGAACGAATCCTGCGCAGCCGGTCGTATCTGTATGAAGCCGATGTGCGCCCCGTCGCTTACCGGGAGGCCGAGGATAAGGGCGGCACCGGGGAGGTCGACGTCGAAGTCGTAACTCGCGACGTCTGGACCTTGACCGGCGGGGTGTCCTTCTCGCGCAGCGGTGGTGAGAACAGCACGCGGTTCAACGCCCGAGATACGAATTTCCTGGGAACCGGCAAGGAGGTCGGCGTCAGCCGCGAGTCCGATGTGGATCGAATCAGAAGCGAGCTGTTTTACCGCGACTCTAATTTCTTGGGAAATCGAGGCCAGGTCGAGCTCTCGCTGCAGGAAAACAGCGACGGCCACCGCCGCCTGCTCAAACTGCAGCGCCCCTTCTACGCGCTCGATTCTCGAAGATCCAAGGGGCTGACGGTTCTTACGGAGCGCAGAATCGACCCCTTGTTCGACCGTGGAGAGGTCATAAGAGAGTTTCGCCACGAGATCGATCTGCTGAATGCCCATTGGGGTTTTTCACGTGGTCTGCAGAAGCGCGGCGCCAAGCGGTGGACACTGGGATTCACCTATTCGAGGGACCAATTCGCCGAGCCTCTGACCGGACCACCGCTCGAAGGCCTACCGCCCGCTCGAACCCTCTCCTATCCCTCGATCGGTTTCGAGTGGGTCGAGGATCGGTTTCTCGAAGCTCGAGACCTCGACAAGATCGCGCGCACCGAAGACCTGAATTTGGGGACGGTCGTCTCGGTCGCGGCCGGATGGTCTTCGTCGGTTTTCGGCGGTGACGAAGACCAGGCCTTGGTCGGTTTCACGGTCTCGAGCGGGTTTCGTCCTTCGCGCGAGCGGGATTTACTCCTCGTGGACGGAAGCGGCGGTACCCGGTGGGGCCGGGACGGGTTCGAGGACGCCAACCTCAGAGGATCGCTGCGTTTCTTCCGTCGCAATCTCGGCAGGCATGCCTTCCTGGCGGAGCTCCAGGTGGCTGCGGTCGAGAATCTGGACGCCGAAGAACAGCTTCTCATTGGTGGTGACAGCGGCTTGCGAGGCTATCCGCTGCGCTTCCAGAGCGGCGACCGCCGAGTGCTCTTGACCCTGGAGCAGCGTTTCTATTCGAATGTCGAAGTGCTGAAACTGGCGGCGCTCGGAGCTGCCATCTTCGTGGATGTCGGTCGCGCCTGGTTTGCCGGCGGCGACAACGGCGACCTCGGAGTGTTGAAGGACGTGGGTCTTGGGTTGCGCTTCGTTCCGACCCGGTCAGGGCGCGGTTCGGTTCTCCATCTCGACGTTGCCCTGCCGCTCGATGGGGACGGCTCGATCGAGAGCCTGCAGTTTCTGGTGACCACCAAAGAGTCTCTATGAGCCGCCTCTCGCCAGGGGCTCGCTGGCCGGCGGTTGTGCTTGCGGTCGCCCTGGCTCTGGGCTGCAGCGTCGAGCCGAGAGAGCTCGGTGCCGGCGAAGATCCCCTGGCACCGGCCGAGATTCTGGCCGTGGCCGAACGGGTCGCCGGATGGCAGCTCGCGCATCCCAGACACGGTGATCTCGAGTGGACCAACGCGGTTTTCTACAGCGGGCTCGTGGCCGCCTACCGGGTGACGGGCGATGATCGCTACCTCGCCGTGCCGATCGAAGTGGGAGAGCGGCACGAATGGCGGATCGGGCCCCGAACCCGGCACGCCGACGATCACGCGCTGGCTCAGACCTATCTGGAGTTGTTCGGCCTGAAGCGGGATTCGCGCATGCTCCGTTCTTTCAGGGAAGTCGCCGATCGGATGATCGCCGAGCCGGCTGCTTGGCCGAAGGAGCATCAGGTCGTCGACTACTGGTGGTCGGACGCACTGTTCATGTCACCCCCGGCACTCGCCATGCTGGCGCGGGCCACCGACGACGAGCGGTATCTGGAATTGATGGATCGGCTGTGGCGCGAGTCCTACGATCTTCTCTATGACCGTAGTGGAGGGCTTTTCCATCGAGATCTAAGGTTTCGCGAACCCCAGGCGCGTTTCTGGTCAAGGGGTAACGCCTGGGTGCTGGCCGGGCTGGCTCGACTGCTCGAGGCTCTGCCGGAGGACTGGCCGACGCGTTCTTTCTACGAGACCGTGTTCCGGGACTTGTCCGGGCGGGTTGTGGACCTACAGGCCGGGGACGGCCTTTGGCGCTCGGATCTGGCCAGCGCAGACTCCTCTCGGCGGGGCGAGAGCAGCGGGTCGGCTCTGTTCTGCTACGCCCTGGCGTGGGGAGTCAACAACGAGTTTCTGAGCGCGGAGGCGTTTCGGCCGGCGGTCACTGCGTCCTGGGTCGCTCTCTACCGCAACGTCGACGCGGCCGGGCGGCTGGGCTGGGTGCAAAAGCCCGGCGCCAAGCCGGCGCGGGCGTCGAGCCGGGACTGGGAAGTCTACGGAAGCGGAGCTTTCTTACTGGCGGCGGAGCAAGTCCTCGATCTTCAAGCTCAGTGACCGGCCGAAGCGGCTTCGGGCCTTCGGAACAGCATCGCGAACCGATCGTCGTCACCGTTCCAGTCGGTCTCTTGCGTGACCAGCTCGAAACCGGCGCCGAGCATCTCGGCGAGGAGATCTCCGGTCGGAATGCCGTGCCCTCCGCGATTGGGAACTCCGGGAAGCTCGCGCCAGTTTTTCTGAGGCGTGATGTCGATGATGGCCATGAGGCCGTTCGGCTTGAGGGCATGCCACAGGCTGGAGCGCATGGTCTCCGGTTCTTCGAAGTGGTGGTACACGAGACGAAGGAGAATCGCGTCGCAGCAGCCGGGCGCCAGGCCGAGGTCGTTCTGGTCGCCGAGAACCGCGGTGACTTGCACAAGGCCGGCGTCGAGCATCCGCTTGTGAATCGACTCGACCAGGTCTGGCTTGACCTCCGTTGCGTAAACGTGTCCTTCGGAGCCGACCCTGTCGGCCAAGGCTTCGGCGAAGCCTCCGTCGCCCGCGCCGACGTCGGCCAAAATCTGCCCCGGCTCCAAACTCAGGAGATTACCGATCCGGTCGATCTCGGACGGGCTGGCGCCACTGAGGCTGCAGGCGGTGAAGGCGAGGGTCGCCAGGGTCGCGAATCGCCGGCGGGTGGGTTGGGGTATTGGTCTCATGGGTTTTCTTACGTGCGACGGGAGATTCGGTTTGCCAGAGACAGAAAGCGGCCAGGAGACGATAGCAGCGCGCAAGCTTCGACCCGTGCGCCAGAGCAGGCGCGCCCGCTAGCGGTTAGAGTTGCGCGGTGAAAGACGCCGCCGGCCCAGGGCTTCGCGGCCGGGGAACCGCCGAGAATCCCCGATCGCGTTTCGAGAGACTCGAAGTCGAGCTCGACGCTCCGCCGACCGGCCAGCTCGCGACCGAGTATCTGGAAGACGCCAGCCGGTCGATCATTGCTCGCAACCAGAGCCCGGACGTCGGCTTCGACGCGTCGATCAACCCGTACCGGGGCTGCGAGCACGGGTGCTCCTACTGCTACGCGCGGCCCACCCACGAGTATCTCGGCCTGTCGGCCGGGCTCGACTTCGAGTCCCGGATTCTGGTCAAGAAGCACGCTCCTGAGCTCTTGGCCCGCGAGCTGGCTTCGCCGCGTTGGCAGCCGCAGACTCTCGGCCTCTCCGGCGTCACCGATCCGTACCAGCCGATCGAGCGCAAGCTCGAGATCACCCGGCGCTGCATCGAAGTGCTGGCCCGTTTTCGCAATCCGGTCGTCGTGGTGACCAAGAACCATCTGGTCACGCGCGATATCGATCATCTTGCCGAACTGGCTCGCTCTCCGGATGGGACCGCCGCGAAACAGTCGGCGGCGGCGGTTTTTCTTTCGATCACGACTCTGGATGGGGAACTGGCCAGGAAGCTCGAACCGCGGACTTCGCGGCCGGCACGGCGTCTGGAGGCGATTACGGAGCTGGCCGGGCGAGGGGTTCCGGTCGGAGTTCTGGTCGCGCCGGTGATCCCGGCCCTGACCGATCACGAGATTCCCGACATCCTGTCCGCGGCGAGGCAGGCCGGAGCCGGTTACGCCGCCTGGGTCATGCTGCGCCTCCCCGGCAGAGTCGCCGGCCTCTTCGACGCCTGGCTCGCGAGATCGGTTCCGGAGCGCAGGGACCACGTGCTGTCTCGAATTCGAGAGATCCGCGGCGGTGAGCTGAACGACTCGAGATACGGCACGCGGGGTCGGGGCCAAGGAGTCTTCGCAGAGCAGATTCGCGACCTCTTTCGCACCTCGGCGCGGCGGTTGGGGTATCCCGTCCACCGCCCGACGCTCACGGCCGATGGGTTTCGGCGGGAGCCGGACCAGCTCGATCTGAGCAGATTGTTCGCTACTAATGAGTAACCATATAGCCGCAAGTCGGCGAGTCATATATGTGAGCATAGGGTTACTGATAGTTTCGGTCGGGAACAGGGACAACCTCAGCGCGGAGCCACACTCCGTCGAGACCGAGGTGCTTTTTCTTTCGGGTAGCGGCTCTGATCAGACCGTACCGTGGCAGTTTCGAGTCGATCGCGGGCGCCGAGCCGGGACCTGGAGTTGGATTCCGGTTCCGTCACAATGGGAGCTTCAGGGATTCGGCGCCTATGCCTACGGTCTGGATGATCCCGACCGAGAGCGCCATGCCGAAACGGGCCTCTACCGGCACGGCTTTGAGGTACCGGCGGCGTGGAGCGGGCGCCGCGTGCGGCTGGTCTTCGAAGGGGTGATGACCGACGCGTCGGTCAAGATCAATGGCCGAAGAGCCGGACCGACGCATCGGGGCGGCTTCACCCGGTTCGCCCATGACGTGACGGATCTGCTCGACTACGGCGCCGGGAATGTCCTCGAGGTCGAGGTCCGGGAGGCCTCGACCGACGGCACGGTCAACGGTGCCGAACGCGAAGCCGACTACTGGCTTTTTGGTGGGATCTACCGGCCGGTCTACCTGGAGGCTCGGCCGGAGCGGTCGATCGAGCACGTGTCGATCGATGCGCGTCACGGCGGCGAGCTCGAGGTCGAGGTTGAGCTTTCGGGCGTGACCGGGGGCGAAGAGGTCACGGTTCAGGTTCGGGATCCCGTCTCCGGTCTGGCGGTGGGTTCGGCGCTTGTCGGCCGGCTGGAAGCCGGTCAAGACACGAAGCGGCTTCAGGGGCGCTCTTCGGATGCGTGGAGCTGGAGCGCGGAGCGGCCGCACCTCTACCGGCTGGAGGTCACCCTCGCCGACGCGGGCAAAGCCCTTCACACGACGAGCCTCAGATTCGGTTTTCGCACGGTCGAGGTCAGGCTCAGCGACGGGCTCTACGTCAATGACCGACGGGTTCGACTGCGAGGAGTCAACCGGCACTCTTTCTGGCCCGATTCGGGAAGAGCGCTCGGCGTCGGTCGCAATCGCCGGGACGCCGAGCTTCTCAAAGCGCTCAATGCCAACGCGGTTCGAACGTCGCACTACCCGCCGGACCGCGAGTTTCTCGAGGCTTGCGACGAGCTCGGCCTATACGTGATCGACGAGCTGCCCGGCTGGCATGACGCCTATAGGGCCGGCGTCGGCAGCCGGCTGATCGCGGAGATGGTCCGCCGCGATCTCAACCATCCGTCGATCATCCTGTGGGCCAACGGCAACGAAGGCGGCTGGAACAGCCTCCTCGACAACGAGTTCCAGCGCCATGATGTGCAGTCACGGACGGTCATCCACCCTGGCTCGATCGCCGGCGGCATCGACGCGACTCACTACCCGGACTACCCGACGCTCGAGGCCATGCTCGGCGAGGACAATCTGATCCGGAAAGTGGGGCGGCTCGGGAGACCGCGGCATCTGGTGCTGCCTACCGAGATGCTTCACGGGCTCTACGACGGCGGCGGCGGGGCCGGCCTCGAGGACTTCTGGCGTTTGCTCGAGGCCTCGCCACTGGCAGCCGGGGGCTTTCTATGGTCGCTGTTTGACGAAGGTGTCGTCCGCACCGATCTCGGAGGCGCCCTCGACACGCGAGGCAACTACGCTCCGGACGGCATCTTCGGTCCGTTCCGAGAGCCCGAAGCGAGCGTCGACACGATCCGCCGGCTGTGGGCTCCGGTTCGCCTTGAACACGCGGACTGGGAGACCGGGCGGGTGCGCCTCCAGAACCGGTACGCCGAGACGAATCTTTCCGAGCTGCGATTTCGCTGGCAGGGCCTGACCCTTCCAGGTCCGGGCTCGGGCGCGACCGAAACGACCGTCTTCGACCTCGAGACTCCGGGCCCCGATCTCGAACCGGGGACGAGCGGTGAGCTTCGCTTGAGCGCCATGCCCGACGTTTTCTTTCATGCCCTGCGCCTGACAGCGCTTCACTCGAGTGGCCGGACGGTGAGCTCCTGGACCGGTTGGTCGGTCAATCCCTCGACCTTTCTGGCGCAATGGTTGGAGCCCAACGAAAGGGGGGAGCCGCAAGGCGGGACGAGGCCGTCGTGGCTCGAGGGGCCGACACCCCTTGGGGCTTCTGTTGACCCACCGGTCGAAGGTCGGGACTCGGACAGCGCCTGGCAGGCCTTCTCCTCCGGTTGGGTGCGGCTCGAGGTCGCGCACTCCGACCCGACTGGTTTCGCGCTCGACTTTGGGGACTTCGAGGTCGAGACCATCGAATGGCTGGGGGACGGCCCCGGGTCGGTGTGGGCCAACCGGCTCGTGGGGCCGACCCTGGGGGTCTGGCGGCGAGGTCTCGACAACCCGACAGCTCCCTGGCGAGGAGCGCGTGGCTTCTACCGTGGGGTCCGCTGGATTCGATTGCTGGGAGCAACGGGTAGCTTGACGGTGGTGGTCGAGCCCGAAGATCTGTTCGTGGGAGTCTCGTCGCCCAGCTTTCCGACCGATGCCCGAAATGCTCGGGCCGAGCTGCCGCCGCTGGGGACGGTATCGTTTCTGCGCAGGATCCCCGCCATCGGGACCAAGTTCCACGCCGCGACGAGCCTCGGGCCCGCGCCGGCGCCGGCGCATGCCGCGGGTCCCGAGGTGGCCCGCGTCGACGTCGTGTGGTTCAAGCGCGATCCGGTTTGATCGGCCTTCTGCCATATACGGGCGCAACCCGGGGGTCTGCGGGCGCCGGATGAAACTTTCGCCGACGGTTTTTCGTCCTAGCTAGTTGAAACGGAGGACTCCCGCATGCCTACCCTCACCCGATCGGTACGAATCGCCCTCGCATTGGCTCTTGTATGCGTGGCTTCGGCCGCGAACTCCGCCTTTGCCGGAGAGTTCCGGCTCGAGAGAACCTTGTCGTTGGCGCCGGGAGGAGTCGTCGATCTCAAGACGGATACCGGCCGTGTGTCGGTGCGGGGTACCTCTCGCAGCGACGTGCACGTAGTCGTGACCGCCGAGGAAGAGGACATCGAGGACAACTATGAGTTCAGCTTCGAGGAACATGGCGACCGAGTGGTGATTCGGGTCGAGAAGCGTGGCAGCTTTGCGCGCCGTTGGTTCAATTGGAGGAACTCACTCCGATTCGACATCGAGGTGCCGCGACGCGTGGATCTCGACATTCGCGCGTCACGGGGCCGAGTCTCGGGCGAATTCGACGTCGACATCCCACGAGTCGTCGATCTGGACATCAGCACGGCGGGTGGCCGAATCTCCGCTCAAGACATCGACGGCAACGCGAGGCTCCACACCTCCGGTGGCCGCATAGAGCTGGAGTCGATCAGCGGCGCCGTGGACGCATCGACCAGCGGCGGTTCGATCTCCGCCGCCGAGCTGGGCGCGCGAGCCGACTTGTCCACCTCGGGCGGCTCGATCGCGGTCGAGGGAGTCGGGGGCGACCTGTCGGCGGAAACCTCGGGCGGTTCGATCAAGATCACCGACGCGGCCGGGCGAGTGCACGCCGATACCTCGGGCGGCTCGGTCACCGCTTCGTTCACGCCCGGCAACAGCGCCGGCGGCTCGCTGTCGAGCTCCGGTGGGCGGATCACCGCCTATATCGACCCTGCGGCGGGACTCGACATCGACGCCTCCACCTCGGGAGGCGGCGTCACCGTTGATCTTCCGATCACGATCCAGGGAAAGATCTCGCGACGAGCGGTGCGAGGAAGCCTGAACGGCGGCGGCGCGCTGCTGAGGCTTCACACCAGCGGCGGCGGGGTCACGATCAGGCCGCTGTAACCGCACTGGTTCCCGGCGCCGGCAGTCTCAGGTAGCGGTCGACCTCCGTGTCGACCGAAGACCGATAGGCGTTGCGAAGACGGTAGAGACAGGGACGTGGATCGCCACGACGCGGAAAGCTGACGAATCCTTACTCGGTGCCGGGTCACTGGACAGGGCGACGCACCCGCATCAGGCGTCGGATCGCCACGATGCCGAAGGCGGGCCCAAGCGCGAGCATCGCGAACGCCCAGCGCCAGGTCACCAGCTCGACCAGGTGCGGAACCAGCTGGATCGTTGCCAAGGTCAGCAGAAAGCCGAGGGAAGTCTGGAGAGTGAGCGCGGTTCCTACGGCGTGCTGGGGGCATACCTCGGTGACCAGGGTGCTGAACTGCGCCGAGTCCGCGACCACGAAAAAGCCCCAGCTCCAGGCCACTAGTGCCAAGACCCAGGAGCTGGAGCCGAAGGTGAAGCCGATGCCGATGGAAAGCGCACCGCTCGCTGCCATGGCGAGATTCACCAGGCGTTCGCGGCCGGTGCGGTCCGCTTGCCAGCCTCCCCACACGCATCCGAGGCCGCCGGCGGCGATCGCGCCGAAGGAGAGGACGTCGAGGCTCGCGGTGTGCCCGCCCGCGGCATGCGAGCGCGTGCCGATCGACGCCGCCAGGAAAGCCGGAATCCAGGTCCACATCGCGTAGAGCTCCCACATGTGCCCCAGGTATCCTGCCGTGGCGAGCCGGGTCTCCCGGTGACGGACCACCGTTCCGGCGAGACGCCACGAGAAGGGGCGTCTTTCGAATGGAAACGGCCCTTCCCGGTAGAAGACGGCGACCAGGGTGGCGGCTACGAGCGAGCCGGCCGAGGTCGCGAAAACCACACCGCGAAAGTCGGCGGGATCGAGCGCGCGGACCAGATAGGGAGTCGCCTTGCCGATGGTAAGCGCTCCCACCACGGTTCCGATAGCCAAGCCGCGGCGATGTCGGAACCAAGTGGCGATCATCTTCATCGCCGGTGGGTAGACGCCGGCCAGAAAGACACCGGTCAGGAATCGCAGTCCGAGGGCGGCCTCGTAGCCGGGAGCGAACGCGAGGCAGGCGTTGGCCAGAGTCGTGCCCAGGGCGCATACGGAGAAATAGGCCCGAGAGGACAGCAGGTCGGCCAGGTTGAGAAGGGCTGCCAGGGCGGTTCCGACGACGAACCCGAGTTGGACGCTTCCCACCAGCCAACCCACCTGTCCCTGTCCCAGGTCCCAGGCCGACGTCAGTTGAGGCGAGACCGCCGCGGCGGAGAACCACGGCGACATGCCGAGAATCTCGGCCGTCGCGAGAAGGACCAGCATGGCCCAACGCTGCGATCCCTCAGTGCTCGGTCGCATCTCTCGAGCTCTCTTCGGCTCGCTTGCGATCGCTCGCACCACTATCGAATGACCTTTGGCACTTGCGCTCCGCGAGTGCTGCTGACTTCTTGAATGGCCTCATATGGGCTAGCGTTTTCGCTCGACAGTATGCACGAGATCGGCAAGCCGGCGGACACTCTATCGAGGCTCAACCTGGTGCGCATCGGCAAGCCGGTGAACCGGGCCGAGGTCGAAGCCATCGCGGAGCGCATCGGAGATGCCTTTCCCGGCTTTCTCCGATCGGTTCGAATCGTTGATTACGAGCCCCCAACGGTGGACGAGATCGAAGCCGATCTGCTCACCCAAGCGTTGGATCAGGAGGTAGGAGGCCACATCCTGGGGATCACCGACGCCGATCTCCTCGATCGGTCCGCGAGCGATTTCTTCCGGTTCATGTTCGGATGCAAGGACAACCGCAACCACGTGGCAGTCGTCTCGACGCGCCGCATCTCGACCGCCGACCCGGGTCGCTCGATCGCTCGATTGCTCAAGGTGGGATTGCACGAGCTTGGGCACAACTTCGGCTTGACCCATCACTACTCGTATGAATCCGCCGGCGACGGTGGCTACTGTCCGATGAGTAAGGGCGACTACAACCGGCACGGAGAGCGCAGCTACAAGCGCTCGGTCATCGACGGGCGGGGCCTTCGCTTCTGTCGCGCCTGCCGCCGGTTTCTCAACGTCGCTCACGGCCAGCTGGCGTAGCGGGCTCCCGATCGAGTCGTCGATCCCGCGATAGACTCGCGGTTTCCTTGGGATGGTGGCTCGCCTCATGATCGGCTCGACCCTCGCGCACTACAAGATCACGGCCAAGCTCGGCCACGGCGGCATGGGCGAGGTCTACCTGGCCGAGGACACCCGGCTCAAGCGCAAGGTCGCGCTCAAGGTGTTGTCGGCGGATGTGGCCGGCGACGCGGACCGCCTGGCGCGTTTTCAACGCGAGGCCGAGACCGTCGCCGGGCTGAACCATCCCAACATCGTCACCCTGTATTCGGTGGAATCGGAAGAGGAGGTCCACTTCATCACGATGGAGTTGGTGGAGGGCCGCACACTCGACGAGATCATCGCCCCGGAAGGCCTCTCGCTCGAGAAGGTGTTCGAACTGGCGATTCCCTTTGCCGACGCGCTCAGCGCCGCCCACGAGAGGGGCATCATCCATCGTGACTTGAAGCCCGCGAATGTCATGGTCACCGACGAGGGGCGGGTGAAGGTGCTGGACTTCGGTTTGGCAAAGCCGGTCGAGGAGCCCGGCTCCGAAGAGGAGGCCACCCAGCTTCTCACTGAGGAAGGCAGGGTGCTCGGGACGGTGCCCTACATGTCGCCCGAGCAGGTCAAAGGACAGCCTCTGGATCGGCGCTCGGACATCTTCTCGATGGGCGTGATGCTCTACGAGATGGCGACCGGCTCGCGACCGTTTCAGGGAGAAACCTCGGCGGAGTTGATCTCGTCTATCCTGCGCGACGAGCCGGCTCCGGTGAGCGAGGTCAAGGTCGACTTGCCGCACCATCTCGGCCGCGTCATCCGTCACTGTCTCGAAAAGAATCCCAAGCGCCGGTACCAGTCGGCACTGGATATCCGCAACGAGTTGGTGGATCTGCGCAGGGAGGTCGAGTCCGGCTCGGTTGTCAGCGAAAGCGCGATTGGCTCGGTATCGACCTCGGCGCTGCCTGCGGCCAAGGCTCACCCGGACGGCGAGCAGCCCACGACTTCGCGCACTGGGCGCAAGAGTTGGTGGATGCAGGCCGCGGGCGTGGCCGTGATCGTGGCCGTCGTTCTGATCGGCCTCAAACTCGCGCAAGGGTCCCGAGACTCGGACAACGTCTCCTCGAGGTCGGGCGCAATGGCCGCTGACACCTCGGACAAGCCTTCGATCGCGGTCATGTTCTTCGACAACCTCTCGGGTGATCCGAATCTCGACTGGCTCCGCAACGGCCTGACCGACATGCTGGTCACCGATCTTTCCCAGTCGCCCGACCTGCGCGTGTTGTCCACGAACCGCGTCTACCAGATCCTCTCCGACATGAAGAAGCTCGACGAGCGCATCGCCTCCTTCGAGGTCATCCGGGAAGTTGCCGAGCAGGCCTCCGCCGACAAGGTGATTCTCGGGAGCTTTGCCAAGCTGGGTGAGACGATTCGGATCTCGATCACCATCCAGGAGGCCGCGACCGGCGAGATCCTGAAATCGGACAGCGTCGACGCCAGCGCTCAGGAGGACATCTTCGCGCGAATCGACGATCTGTCGCGAGGCATCCGCCACAGCATCAGGCTTCCGGGCAAGCCCACGGTCGTTGCGGATCGGAATCTGGCCGAGGTCAGCACCCAGTCGGTCGAGGCGTACCGGCACTATATGGAGGCGGAGCGACTCCACTACGAAAGCCGCGATCTCGAGGCGATCGAGCACTACAGGAAGGCGGTCGAGGCCGACCCCGAGTTCGCGATGGCCTGGGCGAAGCTCTCGACCGCCTACAGCAACACGGGCAGGCAGGCCGAGGGGATCGAGTATGCCGAGCGGGCGATCGAGCATCTGGATCGCTTGACCGAGCCGGAACGGGCCTACATCGAGGGCCGCTACTACGGTCGCACCTTGGCGACGTTCGGGCGGGCGATCGAGACCTACAACGCGACGCTCGCCAAGTATCCGCATCTTACGAGCTTGGCCAACAACGTGGGGATTCTCTATTCAAGTGTGTGGCTCTACGAGGAGGCGATTGCCGCCTTCGAAGGAGCCCTCGTGCACGGCGACCGGTTTCCGGGCACCCACGGCGGACTGGCCGAGGCACATTTCTCGCTCGGCGAGACTGCCGAGGCGTCCGCTGTGCTCGACCGTTTTCTCGCCGAGAATCCGACGCAGTTCACCGGCTATCTCTACCGCGCCGAAATGAAGTTGGCGATGGGCGACATCGCCGGCGCCAAGGCCGACCTCGAGCGGGTCGAAGAGCTGCAGCCGGGGTACTTCGCTCTGGAGTTCTCACGGTACGCGATCGGGGTGCTCGAGCGGGATTGGGATCGGGTCTCCGAGTCGATCGAAAAGCTTCGAGCTCTGCCGTTTGCCTTTGCGAAGGCGGCTGCCTACGGCCTCGAGATCAACAAGCTCTTCTATCTCGGCAATTGGACCGAAGCGATCGCGCTCATCGAGCCCGCAATCGAGGCTTGGGGCGGTCCCAGCGTTCAGCGCGCCGGTGTGTTGCTGAACATCGCGATGGGTTTTTACTTGAATGGAGAAGCGGAGCCGGCGCTCCGATACGCCCGGGCGGCTCGCGAAGAGGGCCGTGACGACGCGCCGGACTACCTCGCCCATGGCATCGAAGCGCTTGCCCACCAGGCCCTGGGCCAGGAGCGACGCGCCGACCTTCTCATCGAGGAGCTAGCGCGGCGGGCGCAAGCCGTGCCGGGCCACACTCTCGAGTTCTGGCTGCATGAAACGCGCGGCCGGCTGGCGCTGGCGAGAGGCGCGACCGGCGAGGGCATCGCTGAGCTCGAAAAGGCTGAAGCCCTGCTTCCGAGCTTCGACCAGAACAGCTGCCGGGTCTGGTTCGCGCTCGGTGACGCGTACCTTGAAGCCGGACGATCGCGCGACGCAGAGGCGAGGTTTCGCAAAATCCTCGAGTCCAATTCGGCCCGGGCGTTTTCCGGAGCCGAGTACGTGAGAAGCCATCTGCGCCTGGCGGAGCTCCTGAGGGAGCGCGGCGAGCTCGATGCCGCGCGCGAGCTCTACAAAACGTTTCTCGACTACTGGGAGAACGGCGATACCGACCGCTCGCAAGTCGCTCGGGCGCGGGAGTTTCTGGCTCGATCCTAGGCTCGGGCGAGACTGACCCTTCGAGCGACTCGATCACAGCGGTTGACGTGACGTTATGAGAGCCGTAACGAGGGTGATCGAGGCTCGCGATAAGATTCCCGTAACGCGAGAGCAAGCCCCGCCTCTTCTGGGCGGCGGCAGAATTCATAGGAGTCGAAAATGTTGAAGAGACTAACGCAGAGATCGGTGCCTTTGTTGGCAGCGATCGTTCTGGCGACGCCGGTTTCGGCGCAGCTCAATCGCTTCGCGCAGGGTTTCAACTCGGCGATGCCCGAGGGGACCTGGCCCGAGGCGGTGATGTGCGGCGAGCCCTTTACGGTCGACGTCACGATGACCAACCCGCACCGGGCGCCGTGGACCGAGGCGGAGTTCCACAAGCTGGGGCCGCTCATGGGCGACAAAGAGCCCTTCCGACCGGACGGCCTCCGGGTCAAGATGCCGGACGGCACCAGCGTTCCCTACGGCGGCAAGCACACTTTTACTCTCGAGCTGACCGCTCCCGAGGAGGCGGGCACCTACGAGACCCAGTGGTCGATGATGCAGAAGGGCGAGCCCTACGGCATTCCGATCAAGAAGTCGATCCGTGTCTACTGCGACCACGTCGAGCTCGGGCGAGCGCTGTTTCCAGAAGAGGTCGCCTGCGGCGAGTCCTTCACCGCGGAGGTCCGGATGAAGAACGCGGGCAAGTCGGCCTGGACCGAGGCCAGGTTCTACAAGTTGGGGCCGGTGATGGGCGAGAAGGAGCCGTTTCGACCCGACGGGCACAAGTTCAAGATGCCGGACGGCACCGAAGTAGTCCCGGGCGATAAGTACGTCTTCGAGCTCGAGCTGACCGCCCCTGCGACCAACGGCACCTACGAGACCAAGTGGGTGATGATGCAGGGCGGCACACCCTTCGGCGAGGAGATCTCGAGGACCATCCAGGTCAAGTGCAAGAGATAGCCCGGGTAGCGACCGCACGCGCGGTGCGCCAAGGCGGAGCTCGGCTCCGCCTTTTTTTTGCGAGCGCTACTCAGGCTCGCCGCGTCTCGAGTCCCCCTACCGTAACCCCCTCGAGGTTGTCGACGAAGTCCGAGCCGAAGGCCTGAGACGGCGTCCATGCGCCGGGCGGTACATCTCCCTCGAGCACCCGACGGGCGCATTCGACCGATGAGACCGCGGTGAACGCGTAGCCCTCCGGTGTCTCCAGAGTCGAGCTGACGCGCTCGCCGGAAGGGTTCGCGACTTCGCCCCAGAGGAAGGTGCGCGCGGAGTTCCTGGTTTCCGAGTCCGGCCCGGTCACGGTCTTGTCGATTCGCCACTCGAGGAAGCGCTTCACGGCCCGCAATCCGGCGAGCGGCAGGAAGGCCCGGAGCCGCCGCGCCCGCCGGATGGCCGCCGGTGACTGCCCGGTGTAGACCCGGATGTTGGGAATCCCGGTGGAATGAAACGCCGTCGACACGTCTCCCCACGGAATGGTCATCGCCCACCGGGGACCGCAAGAGAACTCGATCTCCTTCGCGTCCCAGGCGAGGGGCACGGGTCTGATCCGGCCGTCCTTGCGGATGGCCCCGGCATCGGGAAGCGCCGCGATCATGGTCTTGAGCGTGCCCCGGCTGGCCGAGCCCCCGCTCGCGGTGAAGGCGAGCTCGAGGTGGGTCGCATCGGGCAGGGCTTGCGACAGCCGGGCCGCCAGGCAGTCGGTCGGCACAACGTCGAAGCCGACCCCGGGCATAAGCGCGATGCCGGCGTTCTCGGCTTCTCGGTGCCGCGCGAGCACGCTCTCGAAGACCGCGATCTCGCCGGTGATGTCGAGATAGTGGGCTCCGGTTGCAAGGCAGGCCGCGACCATCGGGGCGCTGGTGCGAACGAAGGGTCCGGCGCAGTGCAGCACGCAATCGACGTCCTGGAGCGTGCGCTCGAGCCCTCTGCGATCGGCGAGGTCGGCCGAACGCCAGGGCAGGTCGTGCTCACCGGCCATCGCCTCGACGCGCTCTGGGCTCCGGCCCGCGAGGATCGGCGTCATTCCCCGCCGCCGGGCCTCCTCGACCGTCAACCGGCCGGTGTAGCCGGTCGCGCCGTAGATCATCCAGTTCAAAACCGCCACGAGGAGCATTGTAGTTCGGGTAAGGTATCCCGGATCATGAAGATCATCGACGATCTCGACCCGGTCCAGACCCGCGTTTTGGGAGCTCTCTTGGAGAAGGAGCAGGCGACGCCTGACTACTACCCTTTGACGGTCAACGCTCTGATCGCCGCCTGCAATCAGAAGAGCAACCGCGAGCCGGTGACCGAGCTCACCGAAACCGAGATCGTCGAGACCCTGGACGGCCTGGCCGCCGACACGCTCGTCTGGCGCAGCGACGGAGCGCGGGTCGAGCGCTGGCGCCAGTCGATCAGCCGCAGGCTCGAGCTCGACCCCGAGGAGAGGGCGGTCCTGACGCTGCTCATGCTGCGTGGACCCCAGACCGTCGGCGAGCTGCGTACGCGCAGCTCACGCCTCCATCAATTCGAGAGCCTGAGCGAGATCGAGCAAGCGCTCGATCGACTACGCACCGAAGGGCGTGAGCTGGTCGTCGAGCTACCGCGCCGTCCGGGACAGAAAGAGAATCGCTGGGCCCAGGTCCTGAGCGGCCCGGTCGAGGAGCCGGCGCCTGCAGTCGGAGCGCCGACCCGCTCGAGGCTCCCAGGGCTCGAGGAGCGGATCGCCTCTCTCGAGTCCCGGGTCGAGGAACTGGCCGCGCGGCTCGAGCGCCTCGGCGCCCCGGGCGATAGTCGCGACTGATCAGCCGATCAGACGCCGAAGTCCTCCGGGGGCACTCCGAGGAGATCGCAGAGAGCTCGGACCGTGCTCGGTGAGAGGGCCTCGTCGCCGTCCATCCTGGTCAGAGAAAGCGAGGACAGGTCCACGGCGTCCCCGAAGGTGTGCTCGACCTGACGGGCGAACTCGGCGAGCGTGGGGCGCCTCCAATCACGAAGCAGCTTGTCTTCGAACGAGCGCCGCGGGCGCCGGGGAATGACGCTGGGAAGCGTGTGCTGGAATCCTGTGGATTGGCGCATGATGCTGCTCCCTTCCTTCTCATGAATACGGGGCTTCGGCGAAGCGGGCTCTCTTGCTAGATCTGATCTGGACGCGGTTCATGTAGCTGAGCCGCGCCTTCACCTCTGTAGTTTGAACTTGCATATTGCGGGCCAGCCTCCGACAATCAGCCCGCGATGATCCCGATTCGAGACGAGAATCCGACCCTCCGGCCACCGTACGCGACGCTGGCGCTCGTGGCCGCGAACGTTGTTGTATGGCTCGTGATCCAGGGAGGCGGTCTCGGACCGGTCCTGGCCGAGTCGATCTGCAGCTACGGCCTCATCCCGGGAGAGCTTCTGGGCAAGCTTCCCTCAGGCTCGGCGATCCAACTCGGCGGTGGACTCCTCTGCCCGGTGGACGCCTCGGGAGCCTGGTGGACCGCGGTCAGCTCGATGTTCATGCACGGTGGTTGGATGCATCTGATTGGCAATCTCTGGTTTCTGTGGGTTTTCGGAAACAACGTCGAGGACGTGATGGGGCGAGCCAAGTTCGTCGTCTTCTATCTGCTCTGCGGCTTTGCCGCCGATGCGGCGCAAATCCTGTCGAACCCGGACAGCGCGATTCCAATGGTCGGAGCCTCGGGCGCGATCGGCGGCGTGATGGGCGCTTATGCCGTGCTTTTTCCCAAGGTCCGGGTGCACACCCTCCTGATTCTGGGATTCCTGGTGCGGATGATCAGCGTGCCGGCTTGGGGAATGCTGGGTTATTGGTTCGGCTTTCAGGTGATCATGGGTCTGCCCAGCCTCGGCAGTGAAGCGGGTGGGGTTGCGTTCTGGGCTCACGTCGGCGGATTCTTGGCGGGCGTGGTCCTGGTTCTCGCGTTCCGGAGTCCGCGTCTGGTCGCTGCCCACCGCCGCCTGACCTCGCGCTCCGCGCCGCAATTCCGCGGTTGGCCGTGATGCGCGGGCGCTAGAGCCCCTTGCGAACCGATCCGAGAGGCCTGGCGCTCACCCTGGGCGCGTTCCTGATCTGGGGCCTGAGCCCGGTGTTCTGGAAGCTTCTGATCGCCGTTCCTTCAAGTCAATTGCTCGCCCACCGAATCCTGTGGGCGGCGCTCATGCTGCTCGTGCTGATGTTCGTCCAGAGCCGTTGGAGCGAGGTGCGCCGGGTGCTCGGCTCGCGCAGGGTGGTTCTGACACTCCTGGCCACGACCTTTCTTATCGGCTCGAACTGGCTGCTCTACATCTGGGCGATCGTCAGCGACCGGATTCTCCAGGCCAGTCTCGGCTATTACATCAATCCCCTGGTCACCGTGGTGCTCGCGATGGTCTTCGTCAAGGAGCGGCTCAATCGCACGCAATGGTGGTGCATCGCCCTGGCATCGGCCGGAATCACGCTGCTGGTGTGGAGACAGAGCGAGTTACCGTGGATCGCGTTGGTTCTCGCGGTGACCTTCGGTTTCTACGGTCTGCTGCGCAAACAGGTAGGAGCCGAGGCGGAGGTCGGGCTCTTCGTCGAGACCTCGGTGCTCCTACCCTTGGTCCTCGGCTATCTGATCTGGCTCGAGAAGACGGGCCTGGGTGCGATGGGGCACAGCGGCGTCGCCATCGACGCGCTGTTGGTCGCCTCGGGTCTGATCACCGCGGTGCCGCTTCTGCTCTTCACCCACGGCGCCCGGAGAATTCCACTCTCGACCGTGGGGTTTCTTCAGTTCTTCGCTCCGACTCTTCAGTTTTTGCTGGCGGTCTTTCTCTATCGGGAGCCGTTCACGGCGATGCACTTGGCGGCGTTTTCGCTCATCTGGGCGTCTCTTGCGCTTTTCAGCTGGGATCTTCGCCGGCGATGGCGCAGGCGCCGGCTGCCAGCGATCTGAGCTAGCCCGCGAACGCGACTTGAGGCAGCAGGATGATGCCGTGCGCGATGGAACTGGCAAACACCGCGCCGGTCTTCGCGCGGACGAATCCGAAGATGCAGCCGACGGCGCCGGTCCAGAGCGCCCATGGCCAATCACCGCCGGTCGAACTCATGATCGGGTGGAAGAGACCAAAGAGCACGCCCGCAACCAGCAGCCCCGGGCCGAAGCTGGTGTGGAACAGGCGGTAGGTTGTCCCAAAGACATCGTCGAGTCGTCCCTGTAGGTAGCCGCGAAAGAAGAACTCTTCGAGAAGCGCCACGAAGAGCAGCACGTAGATCGTCCGGGTCAAGAGCGGCGCCCGGGCGTGAACCAGGGCACCGACTGCGAGGCCCGCGGCGAGGGCGCCCGCGTAGAGGAGCACCGAATGCGCGCCAACGGCCTGTGGAGCAAGCGAAGGCCGCTTGGAGATCGTCCACAGCGCCAGAAGCCCGGCGAGGGCGAAGCCCGAGGCTAGGATTCCCGCGCCGGGCCAGCTCTTGGGCTCGAGCCCGAGGCTCATGGTCACCGGAAAAAGCATCGTGGCCGGAAGCAGAACGCTTCCGACGATCGCGCCGACCTTGGCGTGGTAGCCGAGTCTGTTGCTCGCCAGAGCGTAGCTGTTCGAACCGGTGCCACTTCGCAGAAGGGCGACGGCCGGCAGTGCCAGAAAGAGAAGACCGTTTGAGAGAAAAGAAGCGCCCAGCTTGGCCTGCTGCCAGTCCATGAATCCGGTGCTTCGGAAAGTGCGGCCGATGATGACGAAGCTCACGAGCACGGCAACGACCTCGACCAGGGCCGGCACCCTGCGCGTCTCGGACGGAGGATCGGTCATTCGGCCCATGCTAACCTTTCGCTCGGCATAACGAATCCCGAAGGAGGCTCGAACGTGGCCAACATCACGATCGGTAGTGGGACGACGCGCAGCTTGAACACGGTTCAGGCGTTCTTGCGCCTGGTCATTTTCCTGTTCTCGCTGGCCGTGTTCTTCGGCCTGACCATTCTGCTTTCCGGAATCATGACGGCGGTCGCGCCGTTCTTGGGTCCCGCGACGCTGGCCGTCGGCGGCTTCGTGTCGCTGATCCTGGCGATCATGGTCAGCCGCACGCTCTACGTCATTCCCGAGTACGAGCGGGTGGTTCTTCTGCGACTGGGCAAGTTCGTCGGGGTCAAGGGCCCGGGGCTTTTCTGGGTCATCCCCTATCCGCCTTTCTTTCGCTCGGTTGCCGCCATTCTGGACATCCGGGTGCAGACGCGCATCATCAAGGCCGCCGAGACCCTCACCAGGGACAACGTGCCGGTGGGCACCGAGGCGGTGATCTTCATGCGGGTCGAGGATCCCGAGCGCGCCGCGCTGCGGGTTGCGAACTACAACGAGGCGGTGTTCCAGGCTGCGAACAGCGCGCTAAAAGACACCGTCGGCACGATGGATCTGAGCGACTTGCTCGGGGATCGGCAGACGGTATCCGACAAGCTCAAGAAGATCATCGATTCGGCTGCCGCTTCCTTCGGTGTGGACGTCACCTCGGTCGAGATCACCGACGTTCACGTGCCTGCAGACCTGATCCAAGAGCTGAGCGTGCTCGCGCAGTCGCGGCGCGCGGCACAAGCCAAGATCGCCGAGGCCGAGGCCGAAAAGCAGATCGCCGAGAAGCTCTCCGAAGCGTCCGAGTCGCTCACCCCGAGGGCAATGGAGATGTATCGGCTGAACGTTCTCGAGCGCCTCGGCCGCGAGGAAGGCAGCCAAATCGTGGTCTACGGTCTGGGTGGTCGCGGCGACGACATGGAGACCACGATCAGCGCCGCGGCCGCCGGCTCGACGGTGGGCCGGCCCGGCTAATTCTCGCCGGCCTGCCCGGCCGGGATCTCGAGCGTTTCGAGGTGGTGGATGAAGTCGTCCACCAGAGCTCGAAGAGAGCCCCAGTTCCTTTCGACGATGCGTTCGCTCATCTCGAGATTGATCGCTCGACATCCGCCGAACTGCTGAAAGGCCAGACAGCGCTCACAGCGGGTGAGATCGTGAGGCTCTCGCTCGCCGGCAGCTTCGCAAAGAGCGCAGATCGCGTTGACTTCGGTCAGCAGTGCGATCTCGTCCGGGCGGTCGATCATGCCGCGTATCTTGCGCCACAGAACCAGAGTCTCGTCTCTTGCCGTCTGCCAGCTCATTGATGGCTCCGGACTCTTCATGCCGCCGCCCATTCCGGGGGGTTGCGCCGGGCTGCCGAGGACATGAACCACACCGGGCAGTCCGCGCCGTGGAGGACGCCGAGTGTCGTGGTGCCGAATAGAAAACGCTTGAGCGGGCTCTTGCCGTGGGCCGGCATCAGGATAAATAGGGCGCCGAGCTCGCGCGCGGCTTTCACGATCCTCGGTACCGGCTCACCAACCACGACGTCCACCGCCATCCGGTGCGCGAACTCGTCAGGGACAAGGGCTTCGAGCTTGCTGCGTAGGGTCTCGATGCCCAGTGGGCCCTCGGGCTCGCCGGCGAGATTCGACTTGGGCCGCACGACGTGGAGGAGGTGGATGCCATGCGGCATACGGCGCGCCATAGCCAGAGTAGTGTCGAGGCAGGCGCGCGCCCGGCTGGAGAAATCGTAGGGAACGAGCATCGACATATGCTCGGGCCGGTCCTTGCCGACGCCGAAGACTCTCTCCGGGCGGTAGCTCTCGCCTATGGTCAGCACCGTGCACGGTGCCCGAATGATGATTTTTTCGGTGAGTGACTGATGCTCCGCCCCTGAGGGGCCGTGGGTTCCCATGACGATGAGACCGGCCGGCAAGACCTTGGCGAGGTGCAGGAGACTGTCGTCGATAGGGCCTCGGGTGAGCTTGGCCTCGTATTCGATACCCTCCGGGATCTTCTTGAACATCTCCTGGATGCGGCGGACCGCGAGCTCACCCTTTTCTTGCTCTTTCGACTCGTGCTCCTCGGACCACATCCAGCCGACGCCGAGATAGGCCGGCGGCTGGCTCTCGAGATTGTGCTCGAGGACCAGCTTGGCGTCCGTGCGCCGGCAGATCTCCACGGCGAGTTTCAAGGTTCGCTCTGAAAGGTCGCTGAAGTCGACCGGACAGAGGACGGTTTCGATCGTGCTCATGTAGCTTCCTCGCGAAAGCGGTTTCTCCTGCATCATCACGGAGGCGGCCGTTGCCGCCAACAGCCGCTCGGGTGGGGGACTCGGCAACCCACCGGGGTGGTGAAGAGGGCCGGATGCGTTACTCGACCGCCGGAGGCGCGTCGATGAGTGGCCCGTTCTTGGCGGGTGTGTGGCGTCGCGAAACGGCTATCCTGCCGCAGAGTAAAGGTCTGCGCACTGGCGGCACAGGCTCTGTCGCGGTTCCCAGGACGGGAAATCGGCGCGAATCAGCCCGAGAACTCGGGCAGTGAGGTCTGCCGGATTCGATTGGAGCCGCGCGCAGGGCATCTGGCATAGGGGGCACCGGCCGGTTGCCCCCGAGTCGGCGGCCGGAGTCGGTTGCGCCGCGAAAGCCGCAAGCTCGGCGTGGTTCGGTCGTTGCGAATGAAAGAACCGCTCGAAGACCGCAGGACCTCGGGCTCCGAGCATTCGAAACGTGTTCAGAAAATCCGATCGGCGCAGCCGTTTCTGGCCGGCCGTAAGTCGGCCACGAGACTCGAGGCGACCGTCGATCGTCGTGTCCCAGAGGGCTCGATAGCGCTCCCGCAAGAGGCTCTTCATGACCGACCCGTCGTCGTCGGTTCCGAGAGTCCGGGTGAAGCCGAACTCGGGATCGAGCATGTCGGCGATGTGGAGTAGTTCGTGGTGCAACCACGGCATCAGCCGGTCCGGATTCGCCAGGGTCGTCGCCCGAATCCTCAGCAGCAAGATCGGTCGGCTGTGGTCTCGGTGGTTCTCTTGAAGGTCTGCGAATTCCTCGCCCGCTTTGACTACTGGCACCGCGAGAGCTCGAGAGGTAGCGGCGGTGATCGAGGTGCACTCTTCGATCGCCGCATGCACCGGTTCTCCCAGAGCCAGCCGCACGAACCAGCGGTTGTGAAGCTCGCCGAAGCTCGATTCTCTCGCTGCGGCCGACGCGACCTCGTAGATGGGCTCGCGCTCCCGATGGAACGTCCGCCGCTCCTCGATCGCCGCGGCCTCGATGGCCGCGAGGACCGCGTCCTCAACCAACCGGGGATCGAACTCGGTCGAGTAGGCGATCCTCGGTTCCGGTGAAGCGCCCATGGCGGCTACCTCGAGCTGCGGTTCTCGACGCCTCCGATGTGAACCAGCTCGTCCTGGCTGGCGTCGCTCGAGCCGCAGGCCATGGGCATGTTGTCGGCCTCGCTCGAGCGGAGCTCCAGAACCGCAGGTCCGATCGAAACCCCCAGCCGAGCGCACTCCGCCAGAAGGAAGGCCTCGCAAAGACCACCCAAGCCGCCGTAAAACCCCTGGGGATCGGCTTGTTGGACGGATCGGGCGAATGCGCGACCAAAGCGGGCCAGATGCCGGTCCAAGAAGGTCCCGACCGCCTTCGCCGTGACCTCGGCCATCTCGATGTCGTCGTGCTCGATTGCCCAGCACTCCTTGCGTGACAGAAACTCCAGGAACTCGAACTCGCAGGCGACGTGGTCATGGCGCTCGTGGCGGGTTTCGCTCGAGCGCAGGCCAAACGCTGCGTAAAAACCGCCCAGATCGGCGAGCTCGTTGCTGCGCATGAGCAAGGCCTGGCGCCCATACTCGCACTCGTAAGGGCAGACCTGTCCGCGCAGGGTGTGGCCGAAGAGCCGGGCGTAGGCCCTGGTCAGCGGCTCCAGTCCGAGTGTCTTCGAGGAGCAAGCTCGCTCTACCGCGTCGGTCAGTCCTTGCGGCGGTCCGCTCTCCAGATGGCGAGCCGCGCTCCGCTGGGCGTCGCGGCCGTCGGCGGAGAAGAAGGCCTCGAGGAGGGCTTCCCCGGGGTTGTCGAATCCCAGCTTCAGCGCACGGCACAGCACTCCGCGAGCGAGAGCGCCGGTGTAGACGGTCGGCGTGTCGATGGGGATCGTCATCGCCGTGTCTCAGATCGAATTGGCGTGGACATTGGTCCGCACGTGAAGCGGTTCCTCAACGGTGGTTCGAAACAGCTCGCGCCCATCCTCGCCGAAGGCGATCACCGTATCGTTGTAGAGCGTAAACGGGCGGCCTCGGTAGTTGCCTTCGTAGATCTTCGGCCCCTCCTCGATTTCATACCGGAAGATGATCCGATTGTCGCGCCGGAACAGATTCAGGACGCAGAGGAGCTCGCGATCGGGAAACTTATAACGCTCGACGGCGCGCTCGACTCCGGGTCCGAACATCTGTTCAAGGTAGGGCTTGGGCACCCACCGAGGAGGTATGTAGTAGCCGTTGGGTTGGGTGCCGAGCTGTGGGTAGAGCGGCAGGGCGACCTTGGCCTCGTGGACCAGGTAGTAGAGGGGATTCTGCCGGTCCTCGGCCCAGGTGCCGTCCTCGTCCAGCTTCGCCAGACCCTGGAGGCGGATTTGACCGATGCAAGCCGCCATGCAGCGGGTTTCCATCGGCACGCCGTCCGATTCCGGATCCGTGCCTTCGACACGGGGATAGCAGGCGATGCACTTCTCGCTCACGCGGGTGTTGCCGCGGTACATCGACTTCTTGTAAGGGCAGGCTTCAACGCACTTGCGGTAGCCGCGACACTGCTCCTGGTCGAGCAGCACGATGCCGTCCTCGGGTCGCTTGTAGATTGCCTTGCGCGGGCAGGCTGCCAGACATGCGGGATAGCTGCAGTGGTTGCAGATTCGCGCCAGGTAGAAGAACCAGGTGTCGTGGACGGGCAGTTCCGTGCCGACCTTGTCGAGCTGGTCGCGCACGCCCTTCTTGCCGACCGGATTGTCCTCATAGATGTTGGGCGAGCTCCATTCCTCGTCGGCAGGCAGATAACCCACCACTCTGGAGCTTTCCGGATCGAGCGTCGTTTCGGCCGCTTCGAAGATCGTCTTGCCTTCGAACTGGCCATAGGGACCCGTGCGCTCGTCGGAGACAACACCGTCCCAGTACTGTCCCCCGGGGTCGGCCTCGTGGAGTTTGTGCAGGATCTTGATGTCCCAGGACTGCGGGTAGCCGCCATAGGGCTTGGTCTCGACGTTGGCCCACCACATGTGCTCCTGGCCCTTGCTGAAGGTCCAGGTCGATTTGCACGCCATCGTGCAGCTCTGGCAGGCGATGCAGCGGTTGATGTTGAAGACGAAGGCGAACTGCCGTTCGGGGAAGCGCGCTTCGTAGGGGTAGCTCATCTCGCGCCCCAGGTGCCAGTTGTTGACTCTCGCCATTGCCGTTCCTCCTAGTCGTCTTCGCCGATGAGTCTTGGTCCGTCGCCGATCTGAACCAGCCGTTTCTGACTGCCGGCCGGTTGCGGCTCGGCGTCTCGCACCACGAATCGGAAGCGGCCCCAGATCTCGAGCGCTTCGCTGATGATGCGCCGCACCTCGACCTCGCCCAGAACGCTCCAGGCGCGGTGGGCGCCCGCGTTCTGCGGCTTGCGAAAGAGGTTCAGCAACTGCGCCTCGTCGAACCCCAGCGCGGCGAACTCCTCGGCGAACGTGGCCGCCATCTCACGCATCGATTCTCGGTCGCCGGGAAGGGTGACCCCGATGAGCGCGTGTGGATCTTGTGGGTCCGGCTCTCCGTAGGGCACTAGCTCTTCCTTACCCTGGTAGCCCGGCCCGCCAGATAGGTCTGCATGAAGTCGTTCTCGTTGTCCGGGGTATAGCCGGTCGTCGCCGGCTGCCACGTTCCTTTGCCCCCGAGTCCGCCGTCCTCGGCCTTGGTGACGCGTACCAGAGTCTCCTTGGGCACGGTGTTGAGGGCATGGTTGTCGGCTTCGCCGCCGAAGATGAACTTCATGAAGACCTTGGACTTGTGAAACAGAGTGTCGGTCTGGTGCATGGGCATGTGCCAGTTGCGGGTGATCGACTGTTGTGAGCCGTAGCGCAGATTCGCCTGGTAGCCGGTGTTCGCCGACAGCGCGCGCCCATCGGGCCGGCTCTCGTGGGCCCTGACGCTCTTTTCCGTGGCGATGAACGGGGCGTGCTTCATCATGACGATGTTGTACGGGTAGGCGTGGTTGTACTTGACTCGCAGCATGCAGCGGGCGACGCGGTAGAAGAACTCGTCGGGCTTGGCGCCGAGGTAGGGTCGATCCGCGGGGTTGGCGTCGACGTAGACGTAGTCGCCGTCGTTGATGCCCAGGTCACGAGCAGCCTGCGGGTTGACGTGGAGCTGGTGCTCGCCGACCGAGGGTGAGCGTTTGTCGATGCGGTAGGGATCGCCGAAATTGGAGTCGTAGAGCATGTGCCAATCGACGTTCGACCATCCACTGTGCACGCGATGTCGGGTCTTGGGAGTCAGGCAAAAGAACTGGAACCCCTTTTCCCACAAGAAGTTCTTGGTTTTCTTGACCTGCGCCCACGGCATCTTCGTGTTGCGTACCGTTCGGTCGTCCCAGTGCTCGGCATCCGCCGCCAGTCCATAGTCATCCGGACGCACGAACGGGTTGGTGCTGACGATCACGTTGGGCAGATACGGGGTCGCCTCCGGGCCCTCACGGTGAACGATGAAGTTTTCGCCGTACTCGATGGCCTCGGGCACGTCCGAATAGGCGTGCAGCCTTCCGGTATCCGTGTGGAAAGGCTCACTGTCGTGGATCTGCTCGTAGAACGGAATCCGTGGGTAGGTGCGAAAGTTCATGAGCGCCCCGCCGGGCGGCCCGTACTTGCCGGCCATGAGATCGTCGACTTTGTAGCCCGAGGTCGTGGTCGAGCTGTCCAACAGGCGTTGCAGGTAGATGTCCCGACGCCCCTCGTGTTCGAACTTGAACGCCTGCTCGAAACGTGCATCTCCGGTGACCTTGCCCAGGGAGCGCCCAATACCCGCCAGAATCGCGAGATCGTCCTTGCTGTCGAATAGCGGCGGGATGCCGCCCTTCCAAACCTGCAGGAACGGATTGGAGCAGCTGGCGGTGACCTCGAGGCCCTCGAACTCGAGCCAGGAGTTGGCCGGTAGAGCGAGGTCCGAGTACTCGATCGAGGCGGTCATCTGGATATCGAAGGAGACGATCAGCTCGATGTTGGGGTTGACGTTCTTGATCATGCCGTACGCCCACTTGGCGTTGTTGATCAGGTTGACGTTGTTGAAAATGATCGACTTTGTCGGCGTCGGCATGTGACTCGCGCCCGTGAAGCAACGGCGGCCGTACTTCGGGGTCTCGACGATCAGGGCCTTGTCGCCGTGGTTCCAGTAGGCGGGCTCTTCGTCCTTGGTGTAGGCGTGAGCGCGAATATCCTTGCCCGAAGTTTCGGCGTCGAGGTCGAGATCGAAAGGATCTTCGGCCACCCAACCCTTGAAGCCCGGTCCGGTCCACGGCGAGCCCTGGAAGAGGGCCGCCTTGTAGTTGCCCGCCCAGGTGTGACAGCCGGCGCCGGGCTTGCCGATGTTGCCGGTCAAGAGCAACGGAAGGTAGGCGGCGCGATTCATCTCGGTAGCGTGGAACCAGTGGTTGATGCCTTCGCCCTGGTGAATGGCAACGGGTTTTATCGTGGCGATGTCTTCGGCCAGCCGCTCGACCATCTCTCTGGGGCAATGAGTGATATCGCAGACCGTGTCGAGATCGTAGTCTTCGAGATGGGTCCGGTAGAGCTTCCATAGGGTCGAGCAACGAACCGTCGTGCCGTCGGCCATCCGAACGTCGTAGCTGCCGTCGAGCGCCGGCGACAGGCCTCTTGCCCGCATGGTGTCGCCGACGTCGTCGCGATTGAGCGCCCGCGGGCCGCCCGCGGTTTGGTCCCAGACGACGTAGTCACCGAGCTGCTCGTGCTGCTCGGCGGTCAGTCCCTGGATCTTCATCGACGGTCCCTCGGGGTCGAGATCGGTAACGTAGTCCGGGAACACCTCGTGGGCTCGCAGTCGCCTCAGGTTGTCGTGGCGTACCAGGAGCGGAAAGTCGGTGAAGCTCTTGACGAAGGACTCGTCGTATCGTTTGTTTTCGATCATCAGCCGCGTGACGCCCAGCCAGAGTGCTGCGTCCGTCGCGGGCCGGATCGGGATCCAGTAATCGGCTTTAGTGGACGGCGGTCCGTACTCAGGTGCGATCACGACGATCTTCCCGCCGCGCTCCATGCACTCGATGAACCAGTGGGAATCGGTCAGCTTGTTCTCGACCAGGTTCTTGCCGTCCATGATGATGAGCTTCGAGTAGCGCAGGTCGTTGAAGTCACAGTCGGAGGCCTGCAGCCCATGTACCCACGGATGACCCGGCGCCTGATCGCCATGCCAGGTGTAATTGGACCAGGTGCGGCCGGCGCGAGCCTGATCGGGGCCGACGCCGCGGACCTTGGCGTCGAGCAGCGCCAGCGAGTTGCACAGGCGATACATGCCGTACTTGCCCAGGACGCCCAGGAGCCCCATGCCACCGCGCATCTTGATCGTGCGAGTGCCTGCGCCGCCCATGGCGTCGACCATCTCGGGCTGATAGCCCTGGGCCAGCAGACGTTCGGCGCCGTCTTGGCCACTGTAGCGCTGGGTGATCGCCTGGAGCGCCGAAGCGATCTTGTCGAAGGCCTCGTCCCAGGGGATCTGGATGAACTCGTCGTCGCCCCGGCTGTCGAACATGTACTTGGTCTTGAGCTCCGGCGTGAGCTCGGGAAAGCCGGCGTCCGCCCATGCCTTCCATCCCTTGCGGACGATCGGATGGCGCAGCCGGTAGGGGCCGTAGAGCACGCGGTGGAAGGTGTAACCCTTGGCGCACTGGCGCGGGTTCCAGTTGACCGTGGCGTGGTTTCCGTAGAGGTCTGCGTAGTCCTGGTAGTCGTAGGTCGAGCCGCTGCGCACCACGATGCCGTTGCGAACGTAGGCCCGAATGCGGCAAGCGTGGGTGTCGTTGGGCGAACAGACCCAATCGAAGGTGCGGTCGTAGCGGTACTGATCGTGGTAGATCTTCTCCCAGTCGCGGCCGACTCTGCGTGACAGGGGGTTGTCGTCGGGCGCGAGTGGTTCCAGGAAGGTGCACGCGCCCTGGACTCCGAACAGAGCCGCCCCTACTCCTCCGCCGAGGAATTTCATGAAGAGTCGTCGGTCGAGAGAGACATCGTCCGTTGTCAGCATCCGGGCCTCCTCACGGGTTGTCATCTGTTCCACCACTTCAACCGCCGATCACGAACTCCTGCCAGATGGTCACGGATTTCTTGCCGTCCCGGTCACCGGCACTTCCGTCCCAGATCGCGAAGGCCACAGGAACGCTGCGGCCCGGCGTCAGTGAACGCGTGTCTGCCCCCGCCGAAGTCAACGATCGGCGGAAGAGGACGCGATAGGAGCCGGTACTGTGGACGCCGGTGGAGGTCACTGCGCGATCGGTGAGCGGCCGTGCGCGTAGTGTGCCGAACCCTTGGGCGACGAGGTCCTCGACCGAGGTGCGGTCGGTCGGATCCGAGACGATGTTGCCCGCACCCCAGGCGGTGACGTAGGTGGGGTCTGAATCCAAAGTCAGCGCGCGCCGGGTCGGCTGCTCGAGCGGCGAGAGCGAAAAGTTGGGGTAGGAATCGATGCCGATGTTGGGGTAGACCTTCTCGAGGTCTTGATAAGCGGGTTCGAGATCGGCCTGACGCTCGGATTTCCACATCCAGATGTTGACCTTGCCGCCGCGCTGCCCCATGGCGAAGAAGGGGGGATCGTCGCTGAGTGCGAATTGCACCGCCGCGGCGTCCCGGAAATCCTGAGGCCGCATCACGGTGTGGTCCCACGACGTGTCCGACCAGGTGAGAAGCAACGCCAGCTCGCTGCCGTCATGGACCGCCTGCACAGTCAGCTCTTCGGGGCGGTTGCCACGCCACCACAGCGGCATGAGGTGGAGCGAGGCTGCCTCGGCCGAGCGCCAGATGCCCGAGTCGGGGTGGTTGGGAACCTCGTCGACGCGCACGGCCACCAGGCGGTACCGCTTCATTTCCACCTTTTCGCGCTGCTCGGGACTCGACAGGCCGAGCACCAGGCGGGTCAGATTCCAGCCGTCGTCGCCGTGGAGGTACGGATTCGAGGGCATGGGTGAGCCCGGCAATCCGGCGACGATCCGTCGATAGACGTCTTCGGGATCGTAGGTGCCCTTGAAGACCCCGGCGGTCAGATCGCGTGGACGGGTCGGCCGCCCCTTGGAGTCGACCTGCTCTTGGGCGCCGTCTCCTCGACCCGTTGCGCCGTGGCACGGCGCGCATCCTTTGGTGAACAACTCGCGGGCTCGAGCCTCTCCTTCAGCGGTTTCCCGGGGCGGTTCGGGAACTGCGATGACTCCCTTGCCGGAGGCGAACTGCTTGGCAGGCTCTTCCGGCTCGGGAATCTCGAACGAGCGATCCGAAAGCGACTTGATGTAGTGGACCAGGCCCCAGCGATCCCTTTCCGGCAGGTGTCCCCAGGAGGGCATCGCCGAGCCCGGCATGCCGCGGGAGATCGTCTTGAATAGATCTTCGTCGGTCGGAATGGTTTCCCAGGTCGAGACCAGACGGTACTGGCCGCGCGTGAAGTCTCTCGGCTTCGGGTACAGCAGATAAGCTGCTTCTCCGGCACCGTCTCCGGTCACACCGTGGCACGATGCGCAGTGCTTGGTATAGCGATCCTCGCCACTGGCCAAGAGGGCCGGAGTGGCGGTGAGAGTCTGCGAGGGGAGTATCGGGGCTTCGACCTCACCGGTCACCGCATCTTGGATCGAAGCAGGGCATCCGGCCAGACATAGCACCGTCATCGTCAGCAGAAGGGGTTTTGTAGCCAGGGCGAGCGGCCGCTCGCGCCGGTCTGGCACTCTTGGGGTAGGTAGCACGGCAGTGCGCATGAAGCCCCTCCTTGATTTTCGATCTGCGCCGTCCAAACTGACGGGAGGGCCCGTGCGCGGCAATACCCCAACGGACAGTGGCGCGCGCCCACCCTGGCGGGTGGGACGGCGTGGCGCCAGCGCCAGTGCGGCCGGAGGAGTCGTTCGGCTAGCGAACGCGGTAGTCGATCAACACCCTGGCGGTGAGGAGAGGATCGTCTGTCGAGTCGGGTGGATCTCGGACGACCTCCAAGGGCGCGTAGAAGATCTCGCCGGCGAGTGCGATGCCGGGTTGTATTCGGCGTCGGGCTCCGAGCGCGAGGGTCGGGTTCCAGCCATCCGCCACGAGCCGCCCGCGGTCGAGGAACAGGCTATAGCGCGCTCGAACCTGGAACTCGAGATCGAAGTAGTTGGCCGCGACCGATAGGTAGGGTCGCCAGGGGCCGCTCGTGCTCCGAGTGAAGGTCCAATCGATCCCCAGGTAGTCCATGGTGACCTCGTCATTCGAGGCCTCGAGGCAGTTGTCGGGATTGACCGCCGGATCGGTCGAACCGACGATGTCCTGAGGACAGGTGAGGTCGCCTTCCAACGAGCCCGACTGTCCATGCAATCGGGCCGATATCGACCATTTGGATCTGGAGACCAAGGGGCGCTCCAGAGCCAGGTTGTAGACCCGCGGGGTCACCCCTCCGATCTCGACCGGAGGAACCCAGCCCAGCGTCAGAGTCCAGCTCGAGGGGAGCCCGAAGCTGGCGCGCACACGGCCAAAGCCGGAGGTGCGGTTGAGATCTTCGACCTTGCTGCCGATGAATCCGACCCGCCGTTCGTCTTCGCTCAGGCTCGGCACCCAGCCGGCATCGAAGCCGACCGATATGGCACCTTTGTCGAGGCTGTCGGAGGCCCCGAATCCGCTCATCATCGAGACCGCGGTGAAGTACTTCATCGCCCAGGCTTCGGGTCGATCCCAGGCCAGCCGCTCGGTCGAGTCGAGGAGAATCTGGGAAGACCCGGGGGCGGCCGAGACCGCGAGAAGCCAGAACAGCACGAATGCGCGCTGCTGCGGTTGCAGTGGGATGGTCACGGATTCGGCCTAGTTGTCGAGCGCTCCCGCTTCGATCCAGGAGATCACCTCCGCGATCCGTTCGTCGCTCAGAAACGGGCCGCCTTCGGGCATGCGCTCGCCCTCGATGTCAGGGTCCCCGCGGAGCTTCTTGACCATGTAGCTGCGCTCCGGATCGTTGGGCTCGATGATGTCGAGCTCAGGGCGTTCGCTCGAGGCGACGTTGACGGTTTCGCCGAAGGTCCGCCCGGCCTCGAGAATCAGTCCGGCGCGGGCGGTGGCGGCGCTGTGGCAACCGGCGACCGCACAGGTAGGCGTGAAAAGCGAAGTCTGCAGCTGGGTCAGGGTTACCGGTTCCGGTTGACCAGCCCCGTTATCCTCGGGCTCCAGGCAATCGGGAATCGAGCCGAGGTCTTTCTTGGTCGCGACCAGATCGACGCAGAGGGCCAGGGCCGTGCCTTCTTCCAGGTCAAGGTTGTCGGGCTCGACCGTGACCATCATCAGCGAGTCCGAGGCGATGTTCTTCTTGAGCTTTTTGCTCGCCGAGAAGGTGCCGTCCTCCGCGATGCGCACCTTGATCGAAACCCTGGCCTGCTGCTTGCCGGTCTCGACGTCTTCGAAGCGCGCTTCGACGGTGATGCTGGCCGGTGGAGTCTGCTCCTCCGGTGCGATCACTTGGCCGGAGACCCGGACCCAGCGCTTGCGAACTTTGAGCTCGGTGGGGAAGAACCACGAGTGCACCAACGTGGCCTCGCCGGCACCAAGGGCTTGGGTGAGGGTGAAGAAGATCCTGAAGCGTTGGAACTTATCGCTCGAGAAATCGAAAGAGCAGCCCTGCAGGATGAGGACCCCGGAAAAAATTGCCGTACCGACTCTGAGTAGGGCGGATTGCCGAAGATTTCTCAACGATGACTGGACCTCCAGAAGCTATACGATTGGAACGTCCGTTCGGCTCACTCTCCGAACGGGCAATTCGGTCTCTTGAAAGTCTTTCTCGCGGGCGGAGAGACTGCCGCGTCGGTCCTGGTCCGCGCGATCCGCTTGGCCGCCCGATTCGTATTGTCGGAAGATGCCGTGATTCGATTTGGCGCGATTCTCTCGATTGCCTGGTGTTCGGTCTCCGGTCCGGCTCTTGCCGCCGAGCAGGTTCTGATCATCGAACCTCAGGCTACCGAGATCGAGTTCACGCTCGGGGCCACCGGGCACGACGTGCACGGCCGGCTGTTCCTCGAATCGGGCCAGATTCAGTTCGATCTCGAGACGGGTGCGGCGACCGGGGAAGTGGCAATCGACGTCCGCAAAGCCGTGACCGGCAACAAGAAACGAGACAAGACCATGCACCGCAAGGTGCTGGAGAGCGAACGCTTCCCTCTCTTCGTATTCACGCCGACCGGGATCGAGGGGGAGCTGCGGAGCAGCGGTGCGAGCGAACTGACGCTCTCCGGCACGCTGGCGATTCACGGCGACGACCACCCGGTCTCGATTCCGGTTCGCCTCGAGCGGCAGGGCGATCGGGTGTCGGCGAGCGCGACCTTGACCGTGCCCTACGTCGAATGGGGGCTCCACCAGCCGAACGTTCTGTTCCTCAAGGTTTCACCCGAGGTCGAGGTGCATATCGAGGTCCGGGCGAACCTAGGCCCGGCGCCCCGAGTGCCCCGATGATTTCTGGCTGTCGACTCACCTCGGCTGCTAACGGTCGAGGTCGGCTAGGATCGCGGTCATGCCGGATCGAGATCTCGAAGCCTGCCGATCGGATTTTCCTTCTCTCGGGCGGACTCACGCCGGTCACCCAATCGCCTTTCTCGACGGTCCCGCCGGGAGCCAGATGCCGGAGGCGGTGATCGGCGCGATCGCCCACTACTACCGCACATCGAACGCGAACACCCACGGCTTGTTTCCGACTTCGAGCGAGACCGATGCCCTCATGGACTCGGCCCGCTCGACGGTGGCGATTTTCTTGGGCTCGGCCGATCCTCGGACGGTGTCCTTCGGAGCCAGCATGACGACCCTGACGTTTTCCCTGAGTCGCGCCTTGGCTCGCGATTGGGAGAAAGGCGATGAAGTCGTGATCACCGCTCTCGACCACGAGGCCAACCGTGGGCCGTGGCTCCGCCTCGAGGAG